>DKNS01000027.1:0-329 GCA_002469765.1 Flavobacteriales bacterium UBA7382
CATCTTGGACGTTCAGCGGCAAATTCGCTTCATGAACAAGGTCGTGATTGCTGTGGTCCCAGGTTGGGCCGTGGGTGGTGGCCACAGCTTGCACGTCGTCTGCGACATGACTTTGGCCAGCAAGGAGCACGCCATCTTCAAGCAAACCGACGCCGACGTGGCCAGCTTCGACGGCGGGTTTGGGTCCGCGTATCTCGCACGTCAAGTGGGTCAAAAGCGCGCTCGCGAGATTTTCTTTTTGGGGGCGTCTTACAGCGCTCAAGAAGCCTTCGAGATGGGCATGGTGAACGCCGTGGTGCCCCATGTGGAGTTGGAGCGGACAGCATTTG
>DKNS01000027.1:717-932 GCA_002469765.1 Flavobacteriales bacterium UBA7382
TTCAACCTCATTGACGATGGATTGGTGGGGCAGCAGGTTTACGCTGGTGAAGCCACGCGACTCGCCTACGGCACGGAGGAAGCGAAGGAAGGGCGTGATGCTTTTCTCGAGAAGCGCGACCGTGATTTTTCACGGTTCCCTAAATTCCCATGATCATGAAGCACAGTGCCTCCCAATTCGCAGTGGCATTTGGCTTGGCCATGTGCTTCCCGTGT
>DKNS01000027.1:1312-3807 GCA_002469765.1 Flavobacteriales bacterium UBA7382
TCGTCACAAAAGAAGCCAGGCAGCCAGGACTCGTGCGCTATGAGATCCATGCGCTTCTGCCTGACAGCGACCGGGTCAGCGCAGTGTATGGAACCGACACCGACCCACTTCGATTGCGTGCGCCGAAAGGCGTGTTCAACAGCCCATACAATGGGAGTTGGTCGAGCTCGGGCATGAACCCAAAGTTCTTTGAACTGATGCCGGACATGCAAGATGACACCTTTGCAACCATCGGCTTGCGTACAAGCGCCAAATTGAGTGGCGTGATGAGGGCAGAAGACCCGACCATGGTTCAGGACCCGAGCGAGCCTTGGGACGACTTTTTCACGGTCAATGGCGAAACGTCACTCGACGTTTCCACCCATACGGGTGGCAGTTGGTTCGTGCTTCGCACTGCAGCGAATGGGGCCCCTGTCGAAGGAAAGGTGATGCTTGCCCAAGTCACCACATCTGGTGGCATCTCTGGAGCCCTAAACCTTCAAATCTTTCCAGCAACAGCAGGAATCGAGCAACATCGGGTCAGGTTCGAGTTCGATGGGACAGGCCGTTTTGACGGTCGATTGGTGGACTGATCTGTCTGTGTTCCGAGGTCAGACCCGGACTCAGCAGCTTTGACCAAACGAACTGAGCAGCGACAACACGTCGCTCACCGTGATGCCTCCGTCGCCATCGATGTCTGTGGCCTCGTTGCAATCGGTCGCGCAACCAAAGTCGGAAAGCACGAGCAACACGTCCGCCACATCGACGGCTCCATTGCCATTGACGTCGTTGGCACAGGTGTTTTCGCATGGCCCTGGTCCATACACAGCACTCCCCACGAACGTCGCGCAAGATCCCTCGTCTTCAAACGATACGTCAAGGTTGACCCAGGTCCCGTCTGCAGGAAGCTCGAGTTCTCCCGAAATCAATTCGTCGTTGATGGGAAACAAAGTGCCATTGACCAAGATGCCTCCTGTCGCTGGCACGCCCTGGGCTTCCACCTCGAATGTCAATGTGTACGTGTTGGTTTCTGGATCGCATTCCGAGGCTGTCGCCGTGACGTTATTGATGAGGCAAGGGTAAGCTTCGCCACTCCAGGTGTTTACGCCGTAATCTCCATTTCCCCCGTACGAATAGGGAGGAAGCGCTTGGATGTAGGATTCATTGCCTGTGGGCCAAATCCCCGCCAGCTCGTCATACACTTCGAAATAAAGCGGCGACCCATCAGGGCCCCACTGCACGTAATCGTGTGCACTGTTGGTGGGAAGGAAAAGCATGAGCCAGTCGCCAGCGAGTCCTGCTCCCCATGACAGTTGGAATTCTTCTCCTGGACCGACCAGAGTGTTTTGACCTGGGCCAATCAGTTCTGTGAGTTGGTGGTACGGTTCTGTGGCGGACAAAAGTCCCCAACCAGAGATGTCAGCGGGACAATCGGCCACATTTCGAATGCGCAAGATGTTGGCTTCGGGATCGACAAAGGAAAATCGAAGGTTGCCGCAACATGGATCACGACGGGTGTAGACATCGGGCACGCTCAAGGCGCATCCCTCATCGGTGGTGAAAAGGGCGGTGACGTCCACGCTTTCTCCGTTGGCAGGCTCACCCACGATGGTGATGGCCTGGGGGCTGAAGTTGAAGCCCCAATTCTCGCCATTCACAATTAGAAAGCCATCCGCGGGAGGGTATTCAAAGGACACAAACACCTGCTGGGTGTACAATCCCGTGACCGGGTCGCACGCCATTTGGTTGCCTGGGGTGATGCCGGTGATCGCACATTCAGGCGGGGTGTATTCTTCGCAGAAGGTGTAGCAGCTGGCGCCTTCGATTCCTGGTTCAAGCGCGTAGGTTTCCACCAAAGGGTGAAAGACCAGGGTCTTTCCCGTCGAAGTGGTATGGCAATAGCTCATGATGGTTCCGGAGCCCACAGCTGGGCCGTTCGAGCATCCGCCCTCTGCAGATGCACAGTTGTCGATCGCTCCGTCTGGCCACCCGCACCAGTGGGTGTGGTTGGCTCCGAAATTGTGTCCAAGTTCATGCGACACAACGTCCAAATTCCAAGAGTAACTGTTGATGTTGTAGTTGGTGGTGTTGGTCAGGTTGGCGCTGAACCCATAGGCATAAGATCCGCAGTTCACGTTGAGCCAAGCAATGCCTCCTGTGCCAGTGTTCGTCCGCTTGGAGATCAAGTGCGCCATATCGCGTTGGACGGAACTCAGGGCATCGTTGTTTTGCCAGGTGTTGCGGAAGCTGTCCAGCATGGCTCCGGCATCTTGAACGTATGCGCTCATGGGGTCACTCGACTGCCATATGTGAACGTAGGAGGCTTGCAACAAAGCCAAACCATTCAGTTCTTGGGTGTAAATGGCCTCGACACCTGCCATCATGGCAAGTGCCCATTCTGTGGCGTTGTTCACGTTGTTGAACGTGGACCAGGTGAAGAAGTCCAAATCCAACGCTATTTCCACGCATCCGCCGTCCATTCTTGAAGTGGACGATCGGCGATTTCGGTTTGAACG
>DKNS01000087.1:0-16782 GCA_002469765.1 Flavobacteriales bacterium UBA7382
GCACGCGACCCAAGCCCAAATGCTCCAGCACTTCGGCGGGGAGAACGTGTTCCAAGGCCGCGTGATCGAGGTCCACATCGGCACCTTACCGTCAGACCAGGCCTTCACCTTCACAGACTGGACCGCAGAAATGAAGGCCAAGGCGTCGATCTGCATCTCCGAGCCTGAGACGTTGATCGAGTCGTTGGAGATTGCGAAGGGCCGCATTCAAATCATGATCGACAAGGGCATGGACAACGAGCCTCAAGTCCTTCAGAGCTTGATCGACCGCGCCAACAAGCGCATTGCGGAAATCCGCTCTGGCCAAAAGCCGCCCCTCATGCCCGACGACAACGCGGAGTATTACTCGGAATTTGAGGTGGACTTGGACATCATCAGCCAGCCCATGATTGCAGACCCCGACGTCCACAACGAAGACGTCTCCAAGCGTTACACCCACGACACCATCCGCCCGCTCTCGTTCTACGGAGGCGAAAAGGAGGTCGACCTCGGGTTTGTGGGCTCCTGCATGGTGCACAAGGGCGATTTGAAGATCGTCGCACGCATGCTGAAGAACCTTGAAAAGCAACAAGGCGACGTGACGTTCAAGGCTCCCCTCGTGGTGACGGCCCCGACGTACAACATCATCGACGAGCTGAAAGAGGAAGGCGATTGGGACGTGCTCCAGAAGTACTCTGGATTTGAATTCGACGACGACGCCCCCAAAACCGCGGCGCGCACCGAATACGACAACATGATGTACTTGGAGCGCCCCGGTTGCAACCTTTGCATGGGCAACCAGGAAAAGGCGGCCAAAGGCGACACGGTGTTGGCGACCTCCACACGCTTGTTCCAGGGCCGTGTGGTGAAGGATTCCGTGCGCAAGAAAGGCGAGTCGCTGTTGGCTTCCACCCCTGTGGTGGTGCTGTCCGCCATTTTGGGTCGGACACCCACGATGGAGGAATACGAATCGGCGGTGGCCGGCATCACCCTGACGAAGTTTGCGCCGCCAGTGAAAAAGATGAGCGCTGGACCTGGCCACCTCTTGTCCTACTGAGCTGAAAGGCCTTCTTGCGTGAAGTAACTTGACGGCCATGACCCCGGAATCAACGTTGTGGCGAGACATGGTGCACGTGGCGCTGCGCTCCATTCGAGGGCAGGCCCTGCGCACCTCGCTCACGGTGGGCATCATCGGCATTGGAATCATGGCCCTCATCGCCATGGTCACCGCCACGGAATCGCTCAAGGCCAACGTGCGCCAAGAATTTTCTGCGTTGGGCACACAGAGTTTTTCCATAGACCAGATGCGAAGCGGCGGGATGTTCGGAGGCAGACGGGTGTTGCCCAGCAGCCCCATCGACTTCAGAGAGGCCGGCCAATTCAAAAAGGAAGCCAGCAAATCCTTCAAGGTGGCGACCTCGGTGTACGGATCTGGCATGGCCACCGTGACCCGGGGCAGTGAACGCACAGACCCCAACGTGAGTGTACAAGGGGTGGACGACCTTTACTTGGGCGTCAGCGGGTTGACAGTCGCCCGAGGCCGAAACTTCACGGACCACGAAATCACCACGGGTGCCTCGGTGGTCATGGTGGGGCAAGCGATCGTGTCCCGTCTCTTTGAAACTTGGGAGGACCCTGTGGGCCAGCATGTTTTGGTCGGCGCACAGCGGTACAACGTGATTGGTGTGTTGGAGGCCAGGGGGACGTCGTTTGGGATGTCCCAAGACAACCAAATCTTGATGCCCATCCCCTGCGTGCGTCGACAATACTCCGACGAGGGCCGGAGCTACAATCTTACATGCACAGTGGAGAAGGCCGAGGATATGCCAGCTGCAGTGGACGTGGCCACGGGCCTCATGCGGGTGGTGCGCAGGGACGCCCCCGGAGAACCCAACTCGTTCAGGGTGCGACAGAGCAGCCAGCTCGTCGACACCTTGCTGGAGGCCACAGATGGCATCACGCTGGCCGCCGTGTTCATCGGACTCATCACGTTGTTTGGCGCCGGCATCGGCTTGATGAACATCATGCTCGTGTCGGTCAGCGAACGCACCCGTGAAATCGGCACACGGAAAAGCCTCGGCGCCTCCAGCGCGGCCATCCGCACTCAATTTCTGGTGGAGGTTATGGTCATCGGGCAATTGGGCGGTGTCTTGGGCATTGCACTTGGCTTGTTAACAGGCAACCTCATTGCGGGATATTTCGAGACGCCGTTCGTCGTGCCATGGGGGTGGGTCGCCGTCGGGGTGGTGTTGTGTTTGCTGACGAGTTTGGTCTCAGGCTACTACCCTGCCCGGTTGGCGGCGCGCTTGGACCCCATTGTTGCTTTGGGCCGTGAATGACGTGTTGATTGGCCCAATGCGCCGTCAAGAGGTGTTCCTCGTATTGGATTGAATGGAGAAGGTCCTGGAGGGAGTTGAGGGGTAAAGTGGCATGAACGGCTCGGATTTCCGACATTTGCCGCCGCATGTCAAAAATCCTGTACACCCTTACGGACGAGGCGCCCGCGTTGGCGACCTACAGCTTTCTCCCGATCGTTCAGGCCTTCGCCGGCAAGGCGGGCGTGGAAGTGGAGACCCGAGACATTTCGTTGAGCGGCCGAATTTTGGCTGTGTTCTCGGATGTCCTCCCAGAAGACCAAAAGACCCACGATGCCCTCTCTGAGCTTGGCCAGTTGGCCAAAACGCCGGACGCCAACATCGTCAAACTGCCCAACATCAGCGCATCCATTCCCCAGTTGAAGGCTGCCATTGCCGAGCTTCAAGCCCTGGGATACGCGTTGCCAGACTACCCAGACAACACGAACACCGCAGAAGAGAAGGACGTCAAGGCCCGCTACGACAAGGTGAAAGGTTCTGCCGTGAACCCCGTGCTGCGCGAAGGCAACAGCGACCGTCGTGCCCCCAAGGCCGTCAAGGCATATGCCAAGAAGCATCCGCACAGCATGGGCGCATGGGCTTCTGACAGCAAGGCCCGTGTGGCCAGCATGTCGGATGGGGATTTCTTTGGATCGGAGCAGAGTGTCACATTGCCTGCCGCAACCCATGCAGACATTGTCCATGTTTCTGACGACGGCACCCGAACCATCTTGAAGGGTGGGCTCGCGCTTCAGGAAGGTGAAATCATCGATTGCGCCACCATGTCCATGGCCAAGCTTGAGGCGTTCTTGACCGAAGAAATGGAGCGCATCCAGGCTGACGGCGCGTTGTATTCGTTGCACATGAAAGCCACCATGATGAAGGTGTCCGACCCGATTTTGTTTGGGGCCGCTGTGCGCACCTTCATCAGGCCCGTGCTTGACCAGCACAGTGACGTCTTGGCTGCGGCTGGAGTGAACTTCAACAACGGTCTGGGTGATTTGATGGCGAAGATGCCCGGCATGCCCGAGGCTGATCGGACCGCCATCGAGGCCACCTTGTCCAAGACACTGGCGTCGCGCCCGCCTTTGGCCATGGTCAATTCCGACAAGGGCATCACCAACTTGCACGTGCCTTCAGATGTGATCATCGACGCGTCCATGCCAGCGATGATCCGCGAAGGCGGCAAGATGTGGAACGCCCAAGGCGAAGCCCAAGACGCGGTGGCCATCATTCCCGACCGCTCCTACGCCGGGGTGTACCAAGCGACCATCGACTTCTGCAAGCGCCACGGCGCCCTGGACCCTGCAGTCATGGGCACAGTGCCCAACGTCGGGTTGATGGCCCAAAAGGCAGAGGAATACGGCTCCCATGACAAAACCTTCCAAATGGCCCAAAAAGGCAAGGTGGAAGTCACCGAAGCGAACGGCCAAGTGCTGATGTCTCAAGACGTGAAAGCGGGCGACGTGTTCCGCATGTGCCAAGTCAAAGACGCACCCATCCAAGATTGGGTGAAACTCGCCGTAACACGTGCTCGCGCCACGGGAGACCCGACGGTGTTCTGGCTCGACAGCAAACGCGCCCACGACGCCCAGCTCATCGCCAAGGTGGAGGCTTACTTGCCCCACCACGACACAGACGGATTGGACCTCCGTGTGCTGTCCCCTTCCGACGCCACTGAATTCTCGCTCGGGCGAATCGC
Organism: Flavobacteriales bacterium UBA7382; assembly: GCA_002469765.1. Taxonomy (GTDB): domain Bacteria; phylum Bacteroidota; class Bacteroidia; order Flavobacteriales_D; family Sanyastnellaceae; genus UBA11663. The sequence continues at coordinate 4,036 of DKNS01000087.1, forward strand.
ACGCGGCGACAACACCATCTCAGTGACGGGCAACGTGCTCCGAGACTACCTCACCGACTTGTTCCCCATACTCGAGGTCGGCACATCTGCCAAAATGTTGAGCATCGTGCCCCTGATGAACGGGGGCGGGCTGTTCGAAACCGGCGCAGGGGGATCTGCACCCAAGCACGTCCAACAGCTCATCGGAGAAAACTACCTCCGCTGGGACAGCTTGGGCGAATTCATGGCCTTGGCGCCCAGCTTGGAGCACATTGCCACGGCAAGCGGCAACGCACGTGCGGCCTTGATGGCGCAGTGCCTGGACGACGCCACCACGCGTTTTTTGGACGAAGACAAGAGTCCCACCCGACGCTTGGGTGGCATCGACAACCGTGGCTCACACTTTTACTTGTGCTTGTTCTGGGCTGAAGCGTTGACTGCCCAGACGGAAGATGCGGCCTTGGCCGAAGCGTTCCAGCCACTGGCCGAGACCCTCCGTACAGAGGAGTCCAACATCGTCGAAGAGCTCATCGCCGTGCAAGGACAGGCTGTGGAGTTGGGAGGGTACTACCGACCCAGTGCTGCCAAATGTGAAGCCGTGATGCGGCCATCCGCCACCTTCAATGCTGCGCTGTCGCAGTGGCGCTGACCATGGCGCGCATGCGAGCGCGCTCCTTTCGGACCAACTCTTGAAGCAAGGCCCCTCCTCCGGGGCCTTCTTCATGCGCGCGCATCGCGGCAAGCAAGGCCATCCAATCGACCTCTTCACGTGCAGGCACCGCCTCATGGAAATCGTCATCCACCAGAGACTCAGTGTGCCTCAGGAACGCCTTCATGTACTCCGATTGGAGGTTGGCCATCATGTTTCCAAGCTGAGCCACGCTGTCCGGGTCGAGGGTGGCGGCCATCGCAGTCCGACACCGGCGCACATTTTCCAAATGCCCCCGCACCACGCCTTCCAGCGTCTCGGCGAGCGGCAACGCTTGAGGAACCGCCACAGGTGCCCCCAAGGCCGCAACCCCCAAAGTCTGGGCCACGTCGCTCAGCAACACGCACCGCTCCACGCGGCTGGCCGCTAGTTTGGGAATCACCGCCCCTCTCAAGAACTGGTCACGCACCTTGAACACAACTTGGTCCAAGGCGTCGGTGATCTCTTCAGAGGTGGCATTCTCTTCCAATCCGAGCAAGGTGTAGGCCTTTGACCGTTCCATTCACACAAGTTACGTGACAACCTGAAACCTCAGCACCCTTCCATGAATCAAACGGCATTACCTTCGTGATAGCTGATTTTCAACCAATGAAACATCCCATGATTTGGACACTTTGCATGGCCGCTGCGTTCGCGGTCGGTTGTGGAAACGCCTCTGAAGGAACCCCTTCTTCTGCAACTGCAACGCCCCAGACCGGCACGACCAGAGCCAAAGCCAGTGTACCCGCCGCTTCTCAACAGCCAGATGTCACCGTCTCTGCCAAATGGAAAGACGGCGTGACCGACGCCAACCGCGGGGACAAAACAGGCAAGGTCCGCTTGCAGGGCACGGTGCCCGCCGCCAACGGTGCGGTCTTGTACCTCTACGAAACCGAAGGCCGCAATTTGACTCTGATGGACAGCGCCCAGGTGCAGAACCAAGCCTTTGACTTCGGCCAAGTCGACGTGCACCGCGGGTTTTACCAGTTGGCCACCGACAACGCCAAGAACAACTGTCAGTTCGTGATGAACCCCGACGAGCCGCAGGTCAACTTGAAGTTTCGCTCCAAGCAATTGACCAGCAGCAAAACCGCGGAAGGCAGCCAAGAAAACGCCGCCTGGTTCACGTACCAGAACTTCTCCCGCGTCAACAACAACCAAATTCGTTCGCTCCGCAAGCAACTCAAGGACAGCCCCTTCCGCGCCCAAGTGGAGAAGCAGATTGAGGACAAGGAGATGGAATTGGTGGCCAAGCAACACGAGTTGATGGGCCAATACCCCAACACCTACCTCGCGAAGTTTTTGGGCTGGCGCAACCCCAAGTACCCCAAGTCGCAGGGCAACTACTTCGACGACATGGACCCCATGGACAACAGCTTGGTGCGCAGCATGGCCATCGGCGACCGGATCCAGGGATTCATGGTGGCGTACAGCAAAGGCAACGACCCTGGATTCTTGGCCTGCATCGACTTGGTGAAGGCGCACTTCGAGCCCAACCCTGTCACCCTGGAGAGCGCGTTGTACTCCATGCTTGAAGGGTTCTACAACACCGGAAAGGAGCACATCTGCCAGTACATCCTCGACAACTACATCTACGACGAAGATTGCGGCGCGGATTTGAGCGACGTCATTCGCCAGCGCGCTCAGGGCATCATCAACCTGCAAGTGGGCAAGACCCCTCCCAACTTCACCATGGACAAGTGGGACGGTGGTTCGTTGAACCTCATGGAAACCGCCAAGGCCAACAAGTACACGCTGGTCATGTTCTGGGCGTCCTGGTGCCACAAATGCGAGCAGGAGATTCCCGTGCTGATTCCCGTTCACGCCAAGTACCAAAGCCAGGGCTTCGAAGCCATCGGTGTGAGCCTCGACCAGGCGCGCTCCACCTGGGTGGGCGTCATCGAGCAGCGCGGCATGAGCTACCCCAACGTCAGTCAATTGCAAGGTTGGGACTCACCCATTGTGAAGGATTACAAGATCACGGCCACGCCCACGTATTTCTTGCTGGACAACGAAGGCAAGATTGTGCTGAAGCCCAAGCGCGTGTACGAGGTGGACGCCTTCTTGGCCAAGAACCTCTGAGGAAGAGCTCCTGGCACAATCGTTTGTTGGAAGGTCTCTGGAAGGGTCAACCTTTTTCGGAGGCTTTCCATGCTTTGTACACGGTCAGAACCATGCCGTCGCTGAGTCCCACTTTGGGAACGTGCATGTGGGTCGCCTGGGCCAATTGCATGACCCGGATGTAGATGTCGACGGCGGGCACGATGACCTCCGCGCGGTCGGGCTTCAAATGAAACCGTGACATCCGCTCTTTGTGGCTTGCCGAAGCCAAAGCGCCAGACAACTTGAGGAGTTTTTTAAGCGACACCGCGTCGTGCCTTGGGAGCAAAGCCAAGCGTTGCAAACGGTTGGCGTTGCCCCCCGTCCCAATGGCGTACAGAGGCCTTCCGGGCTCGGAAATCTCTCCAATGTAGGCGTTCACGGCGTCCCATTCCCCGTCAGGGATTTGGTTCTGCAAGACACGCACGGTGCCCAACTTGAAGCTCTTCCCTTTGATGCGCTTGCCGTGACGGATCAAGGTCAATTCCGTGCTGCCTCCTCCCACGTCGATGTAAAGGTAATCCTTGTCTGTGTCGAAATCGGCCGCATTGAAATTGGAGAAGATCAAATCCGCCTCTTCATCTCCAGAGATGATTTCGATGTTCACGTTGGCTCGCTTCTTCACATGCTTCAACACCTCCTGCGCATTGGTGGCTTCGCGCATGGCACTCGTGGCGCACGCCCTGAACCAATCGATGCCGTGCACGTCCATCAAATGCCAAAACGCCTTCATGGCTTTGGTCAGCTCGGACATGCGCTTCTCGGACACAATCCCCGTGCTGAACACGTCTGCGCCGAGTCGAATGGGGACACGGTAGTAGGCCAGCTTTTGGGCTTGTGGGCGGCCATCCACTTCTTCCACGCGCGAGACAAGCAGCCTCACCGCATTGGATCCGATGTCAATGGCTGCGCACTTCATCCTTGGTCGGCATGGTACGCGTACAAACGCTCCTGGGCCAAAAAGGGACCGCCCCCGACCTCTCCGGCGGGAAGGTTGTCGCCGTCCTCGGTCACACGCCTGGCCTTTTGGTTGTCGCCCCAAAGGTGGTCAAACAAGTCCGCGAGCTGGGCCTTCAGCCCACCATCCAACACCGGCGTGGTGACTTCCACCCGGCGGTCCAGGTTTCTGGTCATCCAATCGGCGCTGCTGAGGTACACCTGCGTGTCTCCGTCGCCCGCGAACACCGCAAATCGGCTGTGCTCCAGGTAACGTCCCACCACCGACCTCACCTCGATGTTGTCGCTCAAGCCAGGCACCCCAGCCTTGAGCGCGCAGATGCCTCGCACCACAAGCTGGATCTGGACACCTGCCGAGGACGCCCTGTACAATTTGTCGATCATCCCGGTGTCCACCAGGTTGTTCAACTTGAGCCGAATCCACGCGTCTTTACCCGCCTTCGACCGCTTCATCTCCTCGTTGATGAGGTTCATGAATCGGCGACGGTTCGTGAAGGGGCTGACGAAAAGAAGCTTGTACTGCTTGCGTTCGAAGCTGTTTTCAAAAAAGTCAAAAATCTTGGCGACCTCTTTTGTGAGGTCGGAGTGCGCGGTCAACAGACTCAAGTCTTCGTACACCCCAGCTGTTTTCTCGTGGAAATTGCCCGTCCCAATGTGGGCATAGCGTCGCACGCGACCTTGGTGCTTCCGGGTGATGAGAATGAGCTTGGCGTGCACCTTCAACTTGGGAATCCCAAAGCGCACCACCACCCCGGCCTCCTTCAGCATGTTGCTGATGCGGATGTTTTGTTTCTCATCAAAGCGCGCCGCCAATTCCACCACAACTTCCACGTGCTTCCCGTTGCGGGCGGCGTTGACCAGCGCGTTGATCACCAAGCTGTTCTTGGCCACGCGGTACAGGTTGATCTGGATGGTGCGAACGCTCGGATCGATGGCCGCTTCCCGCAACAAGTCCACCACGTGCACAAACTTGTGGTACGGGTAGTGCAACAGAATGTCTCCCTCGTCGATGGCGTTCATCACGCTGGTGGCGGCCTTCAAGCGAAGGTGGGTCAAGGGCTTCTGAGCTGGATGCACCAAGTCGGACCGACCGAAATCGGGGAATCCCATCAAGTCCCTGCGGTTGTGGTAGCGCTCGCCCGGAATGACGCTCGCTTCCGATTGCAATTCAAGCTTGCGAAGCAAAGCCTGGAGCATGTCTTTGGGCATTTGCCGGTCGTACAAGAAACGAACCACCTCGCCGGAACTCCGTCGCTTGAGCCCTCGCTCCATCTTGGCCATCACCGACCGGGTCAAGTCATCATCCATGTCGATGGCCGCGTCTCGGGTCGCCTTGATGGCGAACGCCTCGATGTGCACCGCTTCGAACAGCTTGAAGATCCTGGGCAAGGCATCTCGAATGACGTCGTCCAGGAACATCACGCGCTTCAAGCCTTGGTCGGCTGGCAACGTCAAGAACCTGGGCAAGTGACTCGGGAGTTGAATCAAGGCCAACTTTTTCTTGGCCTCCGCTGTGGTGAGGCGGATGGCCAAATACCCCTCCCCGTCCACCAACTCTGGCATTTCCACCCCGCGCCCCAGCATGATGGGCACGAGGGAAGGGCGGACCGTTCTGCGGAAGTAGTCGTCCACAAATTCCGCATCCCCTGGGGCGAGGTGGGCTTCGTCCACCATGGCAATGCCCTCGCGTCTCAAATCCTTTTGAACGGCGACGAACGTGTCATCAAACTCGCTTTGAAGTCGGGTGATTTGGGCTTCAATCTCGTTCAACGTGTGCACCACAGGAAAGCCCAGCGTCGTCTTCGCCTTGGCATCCACAGACGCCATGCGCTGCAAATACGCCACGCGCACCCGGTAGAACTCATCCAGGTTGTTGGAGAAAATGCCCAAGAAGCGCATGCGTTCCACCAGCGGGTTGTCTGCGGATTGGGCTTCTTGAAGCACGCGATGGTTGAAGGAAAGCCAACTTAGCTCTCGGTTGATGTAACGGTCAGTGTCGCCCCCCTTCTTCATGGCACAAATATGCGTCGATTTTGAACGGCCGCCCGCCAGCTTCAAATGTGACTTTCATGACAATTCTTGGCACGAATTCTTTGAAATCCCACTGGTCGGCATTGTTACCTTTACCTCACATCATTCAAACACAAATTCCCAAGAATCATGGCAGTTCTCGTCGGCCGTAAGGCCCCCCACTTCAGCGAAACAGCAGTTGTCAACGGAAAGGACATCGTCGACGGCTTTTCGCTTGACCAGTACCTGGATGACAAATATGTCATCCTCTTTTTTTACCCCAGAGACTTCACGTATGTCTGCCCGACCGAGATCCATGCATTCCAAGAGCGGCTGAATGACTTTGCCTCACGGAATTGTGCGATTGTCGGGGTGTCTACAGATACGCCCGAATCCCACCGCGCATATCTCAACATGCCCAAGGAAGAAGGGGGTTTAAACGGAGTGACCTATCCTCTGGTTGCTGACCTGAATAAAACAGTTTCCACCAACTACGATGTGTTGGCCGGCGAATACGACTACGACGAAGAAGGAAATCTGCTGGCGCACGGCAATTTGGTCGCGTACCGAGGCCTCTTCCTCATTGACAAAGAAGGCATTGTACGTCACCAATTGGTGAACTTCTTTCCTATTGGAAGAAGCGTAGATGAAGCCATTCGCGTGCTTGATGCATGGATCCACAACGAAACACACGGCGAAGTTTGCCCTGCAAATTGGGAAAAAGGAAAGGAGGCCATGGCAGAAACAACGTCAGGCGTGGCTGCATACCTCGCCAACCACTGAATTGAACCCTAAGGATGCAAAGCCTCGGCTCGCAAGAGTCGGGGCTTTTTGCTGTCTACTTGCAGGTCGCGATGTCCGGGCATCATGTATGCAGCTGCTCAGACGCGCAGCTTCTTGCGCTGCACTTGGTGCACCCTTTCTCCATTCGAAGCCAAAAACGGTTCCGAGTGCTGGTCAAAATGGCTGTTCAACTCCTGCGCCGACCACTCTGGACGGGCTTGAATCAAACAGTCCACGTCGTCACACGCAACGGCAGGATTTCCCTCCTGGTCCATGATCACGTAAATGTCACCCACCAGTCGCTTGGTCATCGAATCTTGGTGAGACTTGGGCGGGGTGTACACGGCGTCGCGGCTTTGACGGAGTTGATTCAGGGTGCGTGTCTTGCTCATCATTTATTTCTTATCGTTACGCAATATACACGTTGTCAATAAATTAAATGTGTACATCGGACACGATTTGACGTCAGGACGGGCCAAAAGCGTCGTGCACGAAGGCTTGCACTGCCTTGTGTTGCCCCGCTGAAAATGCAAGCGTGACATTTTGATCTGCGGAACGCAGCTTCAACGTTCCGTCGTTGTCACGCTCCGCCCATTCCACCTGAATGTCCTTCCGGTTCCAAGGCACACCGTAGACCTCCAACCGCACCCGGAAATACAAAATGGCGCCCGATTGGGTGCGCTGCAGGTTGGCCCATTTCACATCGGAGGTCTCGTCCACGAGGGACCTCACTTCTGGCGAACCGTCCAGCAGTCGAAGCCGAGGGCTGCCAGACCTTTTCCACCACGGACGTGGCTTCCCAGCGATCGCGTAGACCTCGGCCCAGCGGTCCGAATCAGCGTAGGTCAAGTTCCAAAGCATCGCTACTCCAAAGGGTTTGGTATTTGCCGTCGCCGTCGTACATCTCCGCCTGTCGGCGGGTGTTGAATTTTCTGTTGGGGCGGGGGTCGTTGCCCACGCCAGCCACATAAATCCAATTCCCCGTGTTGCTCGCCGGGTCGTGGTCCAGCAACAGGTGCTCGAACCACGACGCCCCGAGGCGCCAGTCGATGCCCAGATCGTGAACGAGGTACGACGCCACGTTTTGACGGCCTCGGTTGCTCATGAACCCAGTACGGGCCAATTCACGCATGTTGGCGTTGACGAAGGGGTCTTTCGTGCGCCCCTCCCTCCAAGCTTCGAAGGCATGTCGCTGAGTACCCCGGTTGGGGCTGTCAGGCTTGAGGGCCTTCTTGTGAAAGATCTTGGCGCCGTACTTCATGGCCACGAATCGAAAGTAATCTCTCCAAATCAACTCAAACACCAACCAATACGTGCTGTCGTTGGCTTCCACGGTTTCTTCAAAACGGGCCACCTCGCTGGCAATTCGTCGAGGGCTGATGCACCCGTTCGCCAACCAAGGACTGAATTTGCTGCTGTAATCCGCCCCCACCATGCCGTTGCGGGTCTTCTTGTACACCGCCAGTTTTTCCGTGTCCCAGAAGTAATGCTTAAGTCTGGCCCGCGCTTCGCTCGCCCCCCCACGGAAGGGCAACACAGCCCGCACGTCGTCCACGGGCAACGCCATGCCATGCCGCTTCAGAAAAGACGCCAATTCCGGCAACTCGCCCACGTCGTCCGCCTCCAAACACGTCATGGATTCCGGAGCCGGGTGAGGCATGCGAACGTCACTTCCCTTTTCCACCTTTTTCCGGAACTGTGTGAAAATGTCGGGCAACGCCTCCAGCGACATGGGGATGTCCTCGGGATGGTACAACGTGAGGCCCTCCACCCAGCGGCAATGGCCGCCCAACGCCACCACGGCGCGATCCACCGCCAACTCCACCTCGATTTCTTCAGGAGTGTGTTCAGCTTGGGCAGTCAAGACCTTGCACCCCAGGTCGGACATCAAGCCAGGGAGCACCTCTTGGGGTGCACCTGCAAGGATGTGCAAGCAGCCACCCACGTTTTCAATGGCGCGTTGCAAATCGGTCACGCTTTCCCACAAGAAACGGGTGCGGAAGGCGCCGGTTTTTCGGTGGCCCCATCTGTCTTCTTTCCAGAACGCAGGGTCCACCACATAGGCGAGCGCAACATCTCCTCCTTTTAGGGCTTCCTGCAAGGCGGGGTTGTCGTCAAGACGAAGGTCGTTCCGGAACCAATGAATGGTGGCCATGTCAAAGCTGTTCAAGGTTGTGAAGAACCGCATCCCCGCGGTCGAGTATGGCTTGTTGCTTGGCTGGGTCCATCTTGTCCCATGTCCGGTAGACCATGCCAATGCGTGGGTTCTTCTCGAGCAGGTGTCGGTTCCGTGCGTGGAAGTGCCAATAGAGGCTGTTGAAAGGGCAAGCGTCGTCCTCGGTCTTGCCTTGACGGTTGTACCGACACGCCGCACAATGGGGGCCCATTTTATGCATGTAATTGGCGGAGGACACATAGGGCTTGGTGCCCACAATGCCGCCGTCTGCAAATTGACTCATGCCCCGTGTGTTGGTGATTTCCACCCATTCGATGGCGTCGATGTACACCCCCAAATACCAACTGTCAACCTCGTCCGGGTCGATTCCGGCAAGCAAGGCGAAGTTGCCGGTCACCATGAGGCGCTGGATGTGGTGCGCGTAGGCGTGATCCAGGGTCTGGGTGATTGCGTGCTGCAAGCAGCGCATGCCTGTATCTCCGGTCCAGAACCACCCTGGCAGCGAACGATCGTGCTCAAAGAAGTTCTTCTCCGCATACCCAGGCATGTGCGCCCAATAGACGCCTCGCATGTACTCCCGCCAGCCCAAAATTTGGCGGATGAACCCCTCCACTTGCTCGATGCTTGCGTGAGACGGCGCCGTTCTCCACTTCTTTTCCACCGCCTCGATCACCTCCAACGGGCTCAGCATTTTGACATTCATGGCAAAGCTCAAACGGCTGTGGTACACCGTCCAACTGTCCTCGGTCAATGCATCTTGAAAATCACCGAACAAGGGTAGCAGCTCCTCCACAAACACATCCAACAATTCCAAACTCTCTTCCCGCGTCACGGGCCATCCGAATGATGTCGGGTCCACGCGCCCCACGGTCTCGACCCCTGCTTCCTTAAGCTGCACCATCAACCCCTCTACGTCGCGCAGCCAAAGTTTGGGTTGGGGTGGCACATGGCCCTTGGGCAGCTTCTTCCGGTTGTTGGCGTCGTAATTCCACTTGCCTCCCTCAGGTTGGCTTGCGCCGTCAATCAAAACCGCATGGCGCTTCCGCATCATCCGGTAAAACGACTCCATGAGGTATTGCTTCTTTCCCTTGAAATGGGTGGCCAGGTCGTCCCGTTGGGTCAAAAAATGGTGCGTGTCGCAAGGCACCACCTCGACGCCCCATTCAGCCGGACCGGTTCGAAGCAATTCATCGAGCCGCCACTCGTCCGGAAGCTGGTGCTCGAAGCGCGTGGCCCCGGTGGCCACCACCACGTCGTGGACGACATCGAGCATGGGCCGCAAGGCCGCTTGCTGGTCGATCGTCACATGGTGCATGCGATGTCCCTCCCCAGCACGGTCTGTCGAAAAGCCACGCATGGCAAGAAAAAAGGCCAACACCTTTTGGATGTGATGTCGGGCGTAGTCCGTCTCCTGACGGCACTCCACCATCACCGTGACCACACCTCGATCGACCACAGACCACCAGGGATGGGCTGCGTTCAATTGGTCACCAAGGACGAGCCGCACTGTGTGCGCAGAATCCATGACATCGGTTGGAGACATTGCTGACATGAGAAAAAACCAACACCCCACAGGCCCTCATGTTCTCTGCTTTTGTCGACGGCAGCGCTCACTGCAATGTTTCACCTGGTCCCAACAGCGGGCCCACTTTTTGCGCCATGCGAATGGCCTGCCACAGGTGGCGCACTCCTTTTCTGGGAGGTGCGGTTTTTTGTGAGCCACGTCAGCCCCCGGGTTGTTGGAGAGCTTTCAACTCGGACCACGACATCGGCACCGGCGTCGCCGTCACACGTTGCGGAAAATCTGTCCCTTTCAGGAACTTCAGCACCAATTCATTGAACAGCTCTGGCGCCTCAATACTGCACACATGACCGCAATTCTCAATCACGCTTAACCGAACGTTGCGGTGCACCTCCGCGAACTGCTGAGCTGCCTTGAAAAAAATGTGGTCCTGGTCGCCCATAACCACGAGGGACGGCTTGGCCACATGGCGAGACATGACATCTTTCACCAGCTTGAAAAATGGCTTGTAGAGCTCCACCCATTTCAGATATTCCAGCTGCGACAAACGCCGGCTCTGTCGTCTGAAAATCCACCGACTCATGCGGTGGTTTCTCCTCGGCAAGACAATGAACGAGAACATCCAATAGATGGCCTGAAAGGGCAAGATGTGGTTCAAAACGCGCGCGCTGTGCACGAACATATGCATCACCCAACTCCCGTCGAAAATGGCGCCCGCCATGACCATGCGGTCCACCAACTCGGGCCTCAACATGTCGATTTTTTGGAGAATCACACTGCCGATGCTCAAGCTGATAAAATGCGCCTTCTCAATGCCCAAGTGATCGAGGACCTTCAAAATGTCTTCCGCCACGATGTCAAAGTCGTAAGCTGGGAATTCCGGGAGGATGCCCTTGCTCAAGCCATGGTCCCGGAGGTCGAGCATGAGCAACCGGTAATGCGGCGCAAAGGCATCGGTCTGAAACTTCCACGTGCGAATCGAGCCTCCCGCCCCGTGGATGAATACCATCCACGGCAACTCGGGGTTGTCTCCTACGATCTCATGGTGCAGCAGCGTCGTCTCATCCATGCGTCAAAGTTCGCGCATTCGGCCCTTTGTTTGGGAAGACTGCGGCACTACGTGTCGCGCCAAAATCCTCCGACCCTCCACCTTGACATCGGGACGTTTCCGGAATGCCCACATCCTGTCGCGGGCTGACCGAGCCGCCTCGGTCACATCGAGCACAGGATTTGGATAGGCCTCCATTCCCCACCCCGCCATGGCGGCTTCCATGGGCGGTGCCGTCCATGGGGCATGGATGCAGCTGGCTGGGACTTCCGCCAACTCAGGGACCCACTTGCGGATGAACTCCCCGCTGGGGTCGTGGTCCTCCCCTTGCTTCACCGGGTTGTAGATGCGAACAGTGTTGATTCCGATGACGCCTGCCTGCATTTGAAATTGGGGGAAATGAATCCCTGGCTCAAAGTCCAAAAAACAACGCGCCAAATGCGCCACGCCGTCCTGCCACCGGTGGTTCATGTGGTGGGTCAGGAAGCTGACCAACATGGCGCGCATGCGAAAGTTGAGGTACCCCGTGTTCCGCACGGCACGCATGCAGGCGTCCACCAAAGGAATCCCCGTCTGACCCTCCTTCCACCTTGACAGCGCTTCGGGGTCATGCACCGTGGGCAAGGCGTCGTACGCACGGTTCAGGTTCCGCCATTCCAGGGCGTGCTCCGCCTCAAACTTCTGAATGAAGTGGCAATGCCACCTCAGCCGGCTCCCAAACGCGTGGTGGTTTCTCCCTTGCCGGTGCGTAGCCTCGAGGGCTTGGTAAACCTGCCGAAGGCTCAGTGCACCCCATGCCAAGTACGGGGAGAGACGGCTGCACGAGGTTCGGCTGGCTTCCGGCTTGCTGATGTGCCGTTGATAAGTACGCACCCGGCCGTCGTCGAGGAAAGACGCCAAATACTTGTGTCCAACTCGTTCTCCACCTGGCTGAAACGGCCCCGTCCCGGCAAGATCGTCGGCGTGGGTGACCACGGGTGGAGAAGCGCAAGTCCACCCCTCAGGCCATCGCCACGCTGGAGGGTGACTCTGGGGTAGCCGCTGAAGGGCCTTCAGGCCTGGGTGTGCCAGGGGGCGTGCCATGTTCACGTGCCATGCGTTCACCCAACCGCGACGGTCGGTGCGTCCACGCTGCACCCCTAGCTGAGGTTCTTCCATCCAAGGCACCTGGTGGCGCTTGCACCACTCGGACACCGCCTTGTCCCGGTCGAAAGTCCATGCCACCCCCGTTTCCTCGTGGGAATGCAGGGAGCGGATGGAGCTTTGGGCTTGAAGGCGATCCAACACATCCAGCACCGGAGCATGCAACCGCACAAAGGACACAGGCCACGCCTCCTGGTCGAATGTGCCTGCCATGTCTTCCAAGCATTGCCACTGAAAATGCACGTGCCGGGACGACGTTGTGGGATGGTTCAGCAAGCCGGGCTCAAACACATGCAAGACCACCACGTGGTTCCCGTCGGAGGCCGCCTGTTTCATGGCGC
>DKNS01000087.1:17171-19652 GCA_002469765.1 Flavobacteriales bacterium UBA7382
CATCGGTCAGCTTGAAACGTCTTCCCAACCTCGGGTGGGATCTTGAAGTCGAGACACCTTGCAGTTCGTTTTGGCGTAGGACCAGCGTCCTAAGGTTTTGGTCACGTGGTAGCCGTCCAGACCTGAAATGGCCACCGTTTCCGAGGCCTCCAAATCCACATACCCGTCACCGCGGACAGAGTCGGCAGGCACATCGGCCCACTCCACCTGCATCACCATGAAACGACAAGCATTGGGCAATTCAAGGTCCTTCAACAAAGTCAAGCCCAATTTCAAGGCCGCCTCCTCCACCGCAGGCGCCTGCCAGTGGGGTCCGACTTGGGAGTGGAATTCTGGGGTCAACCCTGTTTCGGCGAACTCTGACACGGCGGCTGGATAGCGCGCACTGCACTGGTGGGCCTGCTTGAACCAAGCTGCCCCCACATGGTTCAAGGTGCATTGACCTGTGGCCATGATGTTCTTGTAGGTGTGGGCATCCTTTCCAGGAGGACGCAACACCACCCCCATTTGGGCGGGTGTCGACCCGAGGTGAACCACCGAGCTGACAATGCTCAGGTTGTGGACACCCTCTGCATCCGAGGTGCCTATGACGTTCGCGCTTTTGAAACCGCTGAGGCTGTTGATGGTCCGAGCGCGCCTTCGGGACGGCCAAGCCATCCACTCCTGGGCCGTCCAAAACGACCGGCCATTCATCGCACAGAACCCATCCCAGCGTCCATCTGCATGACTTGGCCTGTCACGCCAGCTGCATTCGGACTCAACAGGTAGGCGGCTGCAGAGGCCACCTCGTCGGCCGTCAAGACGCGCTTGAGTGGGTGCCGGTCCGCTGCGGCCTCGCGTTTCGCGTCGCTGCCGAGGAACGATGACGCCAGGCTTGTGTCGGTCAGCGTAGGGGCCACGGCGTTCACGCGGATGTCTGGGGCCCACTCAGATGCCAATGTTCGGGTCAACCCTTCAACAGCCCCCTTGGAGGCCGCAATGCTGGCGTGATAGGCCATGCCCGTTTGAACCGCCACGGTGCTGAACAACACCACCGCTGGATCTTCGCCTTTTTTCAGCAACCCGTGGTTGGCTTGAAGCGTTTGCACCGCCCCCATCACGTTGACCTCGAAGTCCGACAAAAACTGGTCCTTTTTCAAGCCACGAAGCGGCTTCAATTTGATTGTGCCTGGGCAATACACCAACCCATCAAGCTGCTCGGTGAACCCAGACAAATCGCAGGGGTGCGCCACTGCGTCGAACACCAAACTCTGATAATGCTCGTGGGCACCGACGTCCCGTTGCACTCCTGTCCTGGACACGCCGATCACCCGATGCCCGGCCGCCAGCAGCTGCTCGCGCAACGCCGCGCCGATTCCACGACTGTCTCCCACCACGCCAATGGTCCTCATGACACTTGGCTTTGGAGTTCCACAATGCGCGCCTCCACTTTCGCAGCTTCAGCCACCAACGCGTCCGACTTTGTGCGGTCTACGGTGCTCATTTTGAAGGCGCGGGCCAACAGGTCTGCATGCTCTTTCTGGAGCTTTTGCAGCGGGTTCTTTTTAAAAAGTCCAAACATGCGAACACAACACCCAAGCCGGGTGAAGTGTTCGACGCCACTCTGGTCATGTCAACTCACCCAAGGTCGGCGAGCTTCTCCTCGAGGACGGCGATTTTCGCCAAAGCGTCCGCCTCCTTTTTGCGCTCGTTGTTGACCACCGCTTCTGGAGCCCCTTGCACGAATTTTTCGTTGGACAACTTGCCGCGCACGCTGCGCAGGAAGCCCTGCTGGTACTCGAGGTCCTTTTGGACTTTCGCGCGCTCCGCCTCCACATTGAAGCCCCCACCAAAGGGCACGCTAAAGCGGTGGGTGCCGATCACGAATCCAAAAGCTCCCTTGACTTTCTCCGTCACGTGCTCGATGCCCTCAAGGTTGCTCAAATGAACAATCCAAGGCTCCAGGTGCGCAGGGTATCCCTCGCCTTCCTGAATCTTCAAGGCCAACTTCTCTTTGTTGGGGATGCCATTGTCGTTGCGGATATTGCGGATGCCGGTGACGACCTCTTTCGCAAGTTCCACGTCCGCCAAGATGACTTGATCAAAGTCCTCGCGCTCAGGCCAAGAAGCCACGCACAAATCTTCTGCATAGCCTTGTCGCTCCCCGGTCCAATGCCAAACTTCCTCGGTGAGGAAAGGCATGAAGGGATGAAGCAGCTTCAGCATTCGCTCGAACAACGCCAACGTCGCACGCTTGGTCTCCCCATCGATTGGCATCCCAAATGGCGGCTTGATGCTCTCGAGGTACCAACTGCAGTACTCCTCCCACACGAGACGATAGGTCGTCATCAAGGCTTCGCTCAGTTTGAAGTTGGCGAATTGCGCCTCAAGCTCCTCCATCGCCTGCTGGCTCCTCGCGTCCATCCACTTCACGGCCGTGGCCGCGGCGGTGGGTTGGGGCTTGGCCTCGTCGACCTCCCAGCCTTGAACCAGGCGGAAGGC
>DKNS01000087.1:20038-20928 GCA_002469765.1 Flavobacteriales bacterium UBA7382
AAGTCGTTGCCCGCAGGGGAGGTCAACAGCATGCCCACACGCACCCCGTCCGCCCCGTACTGCTTCATCAGTTCAATGGGGTCGGGACTGTTGCCCAAGCTTTTGGACATCTTGCGTCCCTTCTTGTCACGGACAATGCCCGTGTAGTAGACATTCTTGAACGGGGCCTCTCCTCGGTAGTGGTACCCGCTGATGATCATGCGGGCCACCCAGAAGAACATGATTTCAGGCGCCGTAACGAGGTCATTCGTGGGGTAGTAATACGCCACTTCCTCCTCCTTGTGCAACCCGTCGAACACCTGAATGGGCCAAATCCAAGAGCTGAACCATGTGTCCATGACGTCTTCGTCCTGCTTCAATTCGGACGCGGTCATGTTGGAGCGACCCGACTTTTCTTGGGCCTTGGCCAGGGCCTCTTCCGCGGTCTTGGCGACCACATAGTCCTCCTCTCCATCGCCGTAGAACCAAGCGGGGATTTGATGACCCCACCACAATTGCCGGCTGATGCACCAATCCTTGACATTCTCCATCCAGTGGCGGTAGCTGTTCTTGAACTTGGGCGGATGGAATTGAACGGTGTCGTTCATCACCGCGTCCAAGGCCGGCTTGGACAGCTCTTCCATGGACAAGAACCACTGGAGGCTCAAGCGCGGCTCGATCACGGCGTTGGTGCGCTCACTGCGCCCCACCTTGTTCGTGTAATCCTCCACCTTCACCAAGTTCCCAAGGCCGTCGAGTTCCTTGTGGAACGCCTTGCGGCATTCAAAACGGTCTATGCCCTCGTACGCCCCTGCCTGCGCAGACATGGTGCCGTCGGCATTGATGGTGTTGATGGTCTCGAGGTTGTGCTTTTGCCCGAGCTCATAGTCGTTGACGTCGTGCGCAGGGGT
>DKNS01000087.1:21305-21544 GCA_002469765.1 Flavobacteriales bacterium UBA7382
ATGGGTATTTCCCGGTTGACCAGAGGCACAACCGCCTTCTTGCCCACCAGGTCCTTGTAGCGCTCGTCGTCTGGGTGGACGCAGATGGCCGTGTCGCCCATGATCGTCTCAGGGCGGGTGGTCGCCACCGTCACCCAGCGGTCTTCCTCCCCCACGATGGCGTAGCGCACGTAGTAAAGCTTGCCGTGCTCTTCCGTGTGGATGACCTCCTCGTCGCTCAGTGCGGTCAGCGCAGAAGG
>DKNS01000057.1 GCA_002469765.1 Flavobacteriales bacterium UBA7382
GATTTGCGGTCCAACCCGATGACGGTCGCGCGGTGCGGGTCGCACAAGATGATTTGGGCACCCATGTCGATGAGTTTGTCCACAAAGAACAAGCGGCTCTCAAACATCTTTTGGTGCACCAACACACTCCCCCTCGCCTGGGTGGCCGTCACGAGGACGATGGACAACAAATCCGGGGTGAAGCCCGGCCACGGCGCGTCCGCCACGGTCAACAGACTGCCGTCGATGAACGTGTCGATCTCGAAATGGTCTTGAGCTGGGATGTGCAGGTCCTCTCCTCGACGTTCCATCTTGATCCCCAAGCGCCGGAACACATTGGGAATGACCCCCAGCTCGTCGTAAGCGCAATCCTTGATCGTGATTTCGCTTTGCGTCATCGCTGCGAGGCCGATGAAACTTCCTATCTCAATCATGTCGGGCAAGCAGCGGTGCTCCGTACCCCCCAAGGAGGGCACGCCCTCGATGGTCAGCAAATTGGACCCGACCCCGCTGATTTTGCCGCCCATGCGGTTGATCATCTTGCAGAGCTGTTGGAGGTAGGGTTCGCAGGCGGCGTTGTAAATCGTGGTGGTGCCCTCCGCGAGTGCCGCCGCCATAACCACGTTGGCCGTGCCCGTCACCGAAGCCTCGTCCAAAAGCATGTACGTGCCCTTCAGCCCATCTGCTGCGCTTGCGTTGAAGAAGCCTGTGGAGGCGTCGTAGGAGAATTTCGCCCCAAGCTTTTGAAACCCGATGAAGTGGGTGTCCATGCGACGGCGGCCAATCTTGTCGCCTCCTGGCCGGGGGATGGCACCGAGGCCGAATCGGCCCAACATCGGCCCAAGGATCATCACCGAGCCTCGCAACCCTCCCCCCTTGGTCCGAAACGCATCGGTCTTGAGGTGGTCGAGGTTGACGTCGTCCGCCTCGAAGCGCCATGAGCCTGGACCCAGATGCTGCGTCTTCACCCCAAAATCCCCCAGCAAGTTGATCAACTTGTTGACGTCGACGATGTCCGGCAAATTGTGGATGGTCACAGGCTCCGAGGTGAGCATCACTGCACACAAAATCTGCAACGCCTCGTTCTTCGCCCCCTGGGGAACGACCTCCCCCTGCAGCCTCTGGCCGCCCTGAATGATGAAACTTCCCATGCTCCCGAATTTCGGGGGCCGAGTCACGCGCACCCGTGCGCGGCATCAGGGTTATCAACCCCGATTCGGGGAAAGGTCAAGCGCCTTCCAATGAGGCTCAGCGACGCTTCTTTTTCTTCTTGTAAGTGCGTGCCAAGGCATCGCTTGTCTTCCTCACGTTGCGCAGGATGTCTGCCTGGCCTTCGAGCTCAGCACCTTCAGGCAAAATCAACGCGCCGTCAGACTTCGCCTTGAGTTCCGCAGCGATCACGGAATCTTCCACCGTGTTGCGGTTCCACGTCAAGAAATGACACTTCATCAAGTTGGCCAACTTCACCACAAGCACCTGCTTCTCTTCCCCTTCCTCCATCGCCTTCGCCACTTCAATCAAATCGAGGGTGGTCTTGCCGTAGTGGCCCACGCGAGATTGGGCGTTGGGGTAATCCATGTCGGCCGGCGCGCTGTCCTTCTCGGCAGGCTCTGGCTTGGGGAATGGACTGTCCACGTCCAGCTCATATCGGGCCATGACATGAAGTTGATTCCACAGCTTTTGTACGGCCTCGTCCTTCTCCCCTTCTTGTTTCACCACGCTGCCCATCACGCTGACGATGGCGGCCGCGCATTTGCTGCGCTCTTCGCGGTCGGCGATGCTCAGACAGTGGTCCACCATTTGGTGGATGGATCGTCCGTATTCAGAAATCACAAGGTCGTCCCTCATGCTGTTGTAGCTGAGCGCGTCAAAGTTGATGGAGGCGTCTGCCATGGTATTCAATGCTGGATTTGTTTCGCGCCGCTCAAGTCCAAACCTGGACGAGCAGCCCTCAGCCGATTGGCCGATGCACCAAAGATACGAGGTCCAAGTCCTTCGCCCATGCGTTCATGTCTGCAATCAACACGCGTGCGCATTCTTTCAACGGACATTCATGGGCGACAAAGGCCTTCCACCCCTCCCCAACTGGACCCGCCGTGGGCCGCCGGCGCGACATCGCCTTGAGTACGGCATCCACCACCTCGCCGTCTTGGTATCCCGTGAGCCATCCGTGGAGCACCATGGCGTCGTAAAACCTGCGGCTGCGCTCGGGCATGGACTCAGTTCGAAACCCAAGCTCCTCGAGCTCATGGGCCGCGAATCCATCGAGGTCTCCACAACCTTGTCCGAGCGCGTCAAACTCCGAGGCCAGTACATGGTCCGCAAGCACATCCCACACCACCCCGCTCCATTTGCCACAATGGGGCCGGATCAGGGCACGCGCCGCTCGGCTGGCTTCATGGCGGTCGCTGTGTTCGTCCAGCGCGCGATGGAGCCGGATGCCCACGGCCACCTCATCTCCCCACTTCGCTTCGACGGCACGGCCCTTGACCGCGTCGCCCACGAAATTGCCCAGCTTGCCTTGGGGGTTCAACCCGGCCCAATGCCCCACTGCCATGTGCGCCAAATAATTCACGGCTGCAATGCTCGGAAAGAAGCCCAGGCATACGGCCATCGCGTGAAGAAAATCGCGGGAAGTGTTTGCAGAAAGGAGAGGTTGTGCTAATTTTGGCCTCCCGCAAACGAGCGGGTCAGAACACCTTCTGAATCTTTTTGCGAGAATAGCTCAGCTGGTAGAGCACAACCTTGCCAAGG
>DKNS01000129.1 GCA_002469765.1 Flavobacteriales bacterium UBA7382
GCCTCGGCGTCTTCGGCCTTGGCTGGCACCCAGATCCGCCCGTCGTTGCGCAACGATTCGGACATCAGTGTGAGCTTGCTTTGGTAGTGGCCACTTACCGGAATGCAGGTGGGGTGGATTTGCGTGAAGCACGGGTTGGCCATGTAGGCGCCCTTCTTGTGGGCTTTCCAGGCTGCACTGACGTTGGAACCCATGGCGTTGGTGCTCAAGAAGAACACGTTGCCGTAACCGCCTGAAGCCAACACCACGGCATGCGCGCTGTGACGCTGAACCTCACCGGTGACCAGGTTTCGGGCGATGATGCCGCGGGCTTTGCCATCCACGATCACCACATCCATCATCTCGTGACGGTTGTACATCTTCACCTTGCCCTTGGAAATCTGGCGGCTCAACGCCGAGTATGCGCCAAGCAGAAGCTGCTGGCCGGTCTGGCCTTTCGCATAGAACGTGCGGCTCACCTGCACCCCTCCAAACGAACGGTTGTCGAGCAAGCCTCCGTACTCACGGGCGAAGGGCACGCCTTGTGCCACGCATTGGTCGATGATGCTCGTGCTGACTTCTGCCAAACGGTGCACGTTGGACTCACGACTGCGGTAGTCGCCTCCCTTGACCGTGTCGTAGAAAAGGCGGTGCACTGAGTCGCCGTCGTTCTGGTAGTTCTTGGCGGCGTTGATGCCTCCTTGGGCCGCGATGGAGTGTGCACGACGAGGGCTGTCTTGGAAACAAAACGCCTTCACGTTGTACCCCATCTCAGCCAGCGACGCTGCCGCAGAGCTGCCTGCCAATCCCGTGCCCACCACAATCACGTCGATCAGACGCTTGTTGGCCGGGTTGACCAGGCGAATGTTGTTTTTGTGGTTGGTCCACTGGTCCGCCAAGGGGCCTTGGGGGGTCTTTGAATCAAGCATGGGTTCAGCCTTGGGTCATGAAGAGGTACAAAGGGATGGACGCGAACGCGAGTGGCACCGCCACCGCAAACGCCTTGCCCACCATTTCAATCCAGCGGGTGTAGATCTCGTGGCGCACCCCGAGACTTTGGAATCCGCTTGCGAATCCATGCCAAAGGTGGAAGCCCAAGGCCGCCATTCCCAAAACGTAAAGCGCCACGGCCGCCGCGGCCATGTTGTTGACGGCAGGGTTGAAGTAATCGAGCACCACAGTGTAAAGGTCCTTCAACGCCACGCCGTCCACCATTTGGGTCGGCATTTCACTGAAATGCATCTTCCACCAGAAATTCTGCATGTGGGTGACAATGAACACCAACACGATGGTGCCGAGGACCGCCATGTTGCGGCTGCTCCAGCCGGAGTTGGCCGATCCCTTTTCCATTTCGTACCGCTCCGGACGAGCCTTGCGGTTCTGCATCGTCAGCACCACACCGTCCACCAAGTGGAACAGCACGCTGGCGTAAGTCAGGTAAGAAAGCACCTTGACCGCGGGGAAGGTGGTCATGAACAGAGCGTACTCGTTGAAAGCTGTCTGGCCCTCCTCGCCAGGGATGAAAAGCTGGAGGTTTCCGAGCAGGTGTCCCACCAGAAAAAGGCAAAGAAAAAGGCCTGTCAGGGCCATGGCATATTTCTTCGCGATGGAAGATTTCAAGATTCCAGAAGAGCTCATTGCGTGGGGCATAAGTAGGTTTCTCAAAAATACGCCACCCCAGCCCGGGCGCCAAGCAGAACCATTCTAGACTGCAATGCAGGGGAAAGAAACGGGGAAGGCCCGACATGGACCCTCCCCTTGCGGTCACGCTTGAGCCGAACGTTTCTCCAACATGAGCATCTCGTTGGCCACCACTTCCGTGATGGAACGGGTCTGCCCTTCTCCATCCTCGTACGTCCGGTACGTCAACCGCCCCTCGACCGCAATTTCCAGGCCCTTCCTCAGGTGTTGACCTGCCACTTCTGCCAGACCGCCCCAAGCGACCACGTCGTGCCACTGGGTGCGTTCCACCTTCTCTCCTTCCTTGTTGCGAAAGTGTTCGTTGGTCGCCAGGGGAAACCGGGCTTTCACCTTGCCGTCTTCGAAGGTGATGGTCTCAGCGTCTTTGCCGAGTCGTCCAATCAATTGGACTTTGTTGCGCAATGCATTCATGGATGTGTGTTTGATGTCTGGGGGCAAACTTCCGGAGCTCCTTTGCCCCTTGGCGGAGGAGTTCACAGGCGTGGATACGGGCTTTGCGGGCGCTACCTTTGCGGCCCATGAAAGACGTACGCGTTCGCTTTGCCCCCAGTCCCACCGGCCCCTTGCACATGGGCGGTGTCCGGACGGCGCTTTACAACTGGTTGTTTGCCCGCGCCCACGGCGGCACCTTCATCCTTCGCGTCGAAGACACGGACCAAGGGCGCTTCGTGGACGGCGCAGAGGCCTACATCGAAGAGGCCTTGTCGTGGTGTGGGTTGACGCCGGATGAAGGCGTCCAAGCCGGGGGCGATTGTGGGCCTTACCGTCAGAGCGAGCGCACCGCATTGTACCAAGACGCCGTGCAAGCCTTGTTGGACCGAGGGCTGGCCTATGAGGCGTTCGACACGCCAGACGAACTGAACGAGTTGCGCAAGGCCGCCGAACCCGACGTGTGGCAGTACGACGCCACCACACGAGGGGGGCTGCGCAACCGTTTGGCTCTTGGTGCCGATGAAGTGGCCCAGCTCAAGGCAGATGGGGTGCCGTTTGTGGTTCGGTTCAAGACGCCTGAGTCGGACGAAGCCGTGGTCTTCGAAGACGCCATTCGAGGGGAGGTGAGCTTCCAAACGGCCGTGCTCGACGACAAGGTGCTGATGAAGGCGGATGGCCTTCCCACGTACCACTTGGCGAACGTGGTCGACGACCACCACATGCGCATCTCCCACGTCATCCGCGGGGAAGAGTGGCTCCCAAGCGCGCCCTTGCACGTGTTGTTGTACCGGGCATTTGATTGGGATCACCCTGTTTTTGCGCACTTGCCTTTGATCCTCAAACCCACCGGAAACGGCAAGCTCAGCAAGCGAGACGGCGACGCGGGCGGGTTCCCTGTGTTCCCCACAAATTGGACCGACCCCAAGAGCGGCGACACCTGGCCGGGATACCGTGAGCAGGGGTACGCGCCTGAGGCGTTCGTGAACATGCTCCTCATGTTGGGGTGGAACCCAGGCGACGAGCGCGAGCTGTTCACAGCCGACGAGGCAGCCAAGGAGTTTTCGCTCGACCGTGTGGTCAGAAGCGGCGCGCGCTTCAACCCTGACAAAGCCAAGTGGTTCCAGGAACAGCACCTCCGCGGTGCTGACCCGGAAACTCATTTGGCCGCACTGCAACAGCTCGCCGCCAACAAAGGACTGGGTTGGGATAAAGCGGCCTGCACGCAGGTTTTGGACATGATGCTTGAGCGCGTGGCATTCTTGCAAGACATTGTCGACACGGCCTGGCTCCACGCCGCACCCGCAGCCTTCAACGCCAAGCTGGTCAAGAAAAAGTGGAAAGACCAAACCTCAGGGTACCTTGACGATTTGGCCTCGGAGCTCGAGGCGCTCGACGACTTCAGCAGCGAGGCCGTCGAGACGCGGTTCAAGGCATTCTTGGAGGCGAACGAACTCGGCTTCGGGCAGGTGCTTCTGCCGTTCAGGATTGCGCTGACGGGAGAAGGGGGGGGGCCATCGATGTTTGACTTTGCGGCCTTCCTCGGACAAGACGCCACCCTTCGGCGCTTGCAAGACGGCATGGCCGCCGTGGAAGAGATGCGACGCCATGACTGAGAACAGGATTGAAGTGAACGGCATGCG
>DKNS01000017.1 GCA_002469765.1 Flavobacteriales bacterium UBA7382
ACTTTGTGGCCAGCGCATTGCAATGCAGACGCCACCATGTGGCACACTGTGCCCTTGCCGTTGGTGCCTGCAACGTGGACAAACTTGAGCTTGCGCTCGGGATGGCCCAAGGCCGCACACACCCTTTTGGTGGCAGACAAATCGGCCTTGTACGCGGCCACGCCTTGGCGCTGGAACATGGGGAGTTGAGAAAACAGAACGTCGACCACCTCAGGGTAGGTCATCTCACTCAAGGTCGAACCGAATGGTGATGTAGCCAGAGCGGCGAGGCTTGGTGGCGTCCGAGTCGAACTTCGCCGTCTTGGCAGCCCGCATGGCCAATTGAACGTGATGCGAGTCGCGGATCGTGGTGAGGGCCGATTGGTAGTCCGGCACCGCTTGGATGACCGAGCCAGATGCGTCCACCACAATGTTGATCCGCACGCTTCCCTCCTGTCGTGGCTTCTCGTCCAGCTTGGGCTCGCCAATCATGGTGCCTCCGCGCAGCATGGCGTCGCCAAAATCCCCGGACACCAGGCCACGTCCTTCAATCTTGCCAGCTTCGTCGCCTTCGTTGCCCACACCTGAAGCCACGCCTTGGGAACCGCCACCACCCGCACTCTGCGCGCCAGGATTGCGAAACAGGTGGGCCGTGCGGTCTTCTCGTTCGGGCTCGGGCTCCGGTTCGGGATCGGGCTTGGGGTCCGGGGCGCTCTGGACCGCCACGTCGCTCGTCGCTTGGGTCACCACCTCCTCCTGCACCATGGGCTGTTCAGGTTCAAGCTCGTTCGACAAAGCCTCTTCCTCCACAGCCTCCTGCACAACTTCACTGGGGACCTCTGTTTCCACGTCGCCGCCTGCTTCTTCCGTACTCCCGAGGTCGGCAAAACCCACGGCCACGAATCGCTCCCCTGGAGGCGGCTCCTGAGTGGTGAAGGCTGTCAAGAAAAAGCACGCGACGAGCACCGTCACAAACAACAGCGCACTCAGCGTAGCCGCCTGCCGACGGTTGCGTTTCTCCTGATGGAGCCGTGCGTGTTCAAGGGTGCCCTCCATATCGAGTTCAGTTCGACGCAGGGTTCGATCCCAACATCACCTTCCATTGCTTGGACTTGGCCAAACCAATGAGCTCGACCGTTTGGCCCGTGGGCACGTTGCGATCCACTTGGAGGTACAGGACTTTCTCCGCCTGCTTCTCCATTTCCAGCGTGAGCTTCGGCTCGAGGTCTTCACGGGAAATCGGACGCACCTCGCCGTTGAGGTGGTATGTGCCGTCGGCTTGGATGCTTACAGTCAATCGAGACGTCACGGATGTGGTGCCTTTGGAAGTCGGCAAATCCACATTCACCCCATTGCTGACCAGCGTCGACAGAATGACGAAGAAGATGAGCAGCAGAAACACGAGGTCCGTCATGGACGACATGTTGCCAGTCAAGCTGACTTTGTTGCGTTGCCCGAGGTTCATCCGCGTGCAGGTTCTTCGAGGATGTCAATGAATTCGAGGCTGTTGGCTTCCATGCTGTGCACCACCTTGCTCACTTTGCTGACGAGGTGGTTGTACGCCATGTAGCCCAAAATTCCCACGATCAACCCAACAATGGTGGTCACCATCGCTTGTTTGGTCCCGGACGAAATGTCGCTGACCTGCACAGTACCGGCCGCCTCCATGTCGAGAAAAACGTTCACCATCCCAATGACAGTTCCAAGAAAGCCCACCATCGGCGCAGCGCCCGCCACAGTAGCCAGCGTGCTCAGGTTCTTTTCCAACCTGTAAATCTCCAGCTTCCCCACATTCTCAATCGCAACGCTGATGTCCTTGAGCGGTTTGCCAATTCGGCTGATGCCCTTGTCAAGCATGCGGCCAAGTGGGGTGTTGCTGTCCGCGCAAAGGTTTCTTGCGCTGGTCAGGTTGCCCTGAGAAATATAGTCCTTCAGGCGGTTCATGAAATCGGGGCTGACCTTGTCCGCCTTCTGGATGGCCAAAAAGCGCTCGAAAAACACATACATCCCAATCAAGCTCATGAGCGCGAGCGGCAACATGATGTACCATCCGCCCTCCATCAAAAGTTGGAGGACATTCACATCCACCTCGGCAATGTCAGGGGTGGAAACGTCGGCCGCACTTGGGGCAGCTTGAAGAAGGAGGGAGGCCAGAGTAATCAACATGCTCAGGGTTCAATTCCAGGGTTCGAACGACCAAGTTCATTCGAATATTGGCCTTCCCTGGAGGGACAGCTCCCAAGTTGTTCAACTGCACGGGTTCACAACCGCGCCCCGAAACACCCCTGATCAGGCGTACATCAAGATGTAGACGCCCGCTCCAGCGAAGTAACCAAGAATGGCCAAAAGGCTGATTTTCTTGAGGTACCAAACAAAATCGATGCGCTCGAGGCCCATGACAGCCACCCCAGCGGCCGAGCCGATGATCAGCGCCGAACCACCCGTTCCAGCGCAATACGCCAGGAACTGCCAAAAAATCCCATCCTGAACAAACATGCTGTCCCACTCGCCCAATCCCGCAGCAGCAGGAATCACGTCGTACATCCCCATGCTGGCCGCCACAAGTGGCACGTTGTCAACGATGGCACTCAACAATCCAATGGCCATGTCGATCAAGTACACGTCGTTCAAACTGGCCCTCAAGCCCTCGGCGGCTAAAATGAGGTGACCGGCCTCCTGCAAGGCCCCCACAGCCAACAAAATTCCAAGGAAGAACAACACCGACGCGGAGTCGATGTGCCGCAGCACGCCCACCACAGTGAGGTGCGCCTTGGCTTCTTGATTTTTAGACTTGTGCAGACGCTCCGTGAAAATCCAAAGCAGGCCGAGACTGAGCATCATCCCCATGAACGGAGGCAAGTGCGTCACCGTCTTGAACACAGGCACAAACAACAGACCCGCCACGCCCGCCGCGAACACCAAATTTCGCTCGACCGGAGTGGTGGGGTCCCACTCCTCTTCTGCCTCTGCTTCGGGACGGGCCACCTCTCCTTTCAACCTGAAGCTCAGCAACCCGAGCGGCACGAGAAGGCACACGATGCTGGGCAAAATGAGGTTGGTGATGATGGTGCTTGTGGTCAACTGGCCCCCAATCCAAAGCATGGTGGTGGTCACGTCGCCGATGGGCGACCACGCGCCTCCGGCGTTGGCCGCAACCACGACCATCCCCGCAAACAGCCAACGCGTCTGACGGTCGTCAATCAATTTGCGCAGCAACGACACCATCACAATGGACGTGGTGAGGTTGTCCAACAAGGCGGAGAAAAAGAAGGTCAGGACGCACACGATCCATAGCATCTTCACCTTGTTCCGTGTTTGGATCCGATCGGTGATGATGCGGAATCCTTCGTGGGCGTCGACAAGCTCCACAATGGTCATGGCCCCCATGAGGAAAAACAAGATGGAGCTGATTTCCTCCATATGGTGCATCAGCCGGTGCTCAAAAAATGCGGCCAAACCCGCATGACCCGCCCCATGGCCCTCGGCCATGAACATCTCAAATTGACCTGCCAAATGGGCCGGCACGTCGTGTGCGCCAAGCACGAAAATGGCCCAGCACAGCGTACCTGTCACAAGGGCGGAGCCCGCTTTGTCAATGTGAATGTTGTGCTCAAGTGCGATGAACAAATAGCCCAGCACAAAGACGGAAAGAATCAGAATGTCCATGGTCGTGAATGTCTAAACGCAAGATGAGCCCCAATGTTCGTCGGAGCGCCGAACCGCACTGAAGTTCCTCACATCAGGAAATTCAAAGCACGCTCCAACGCCTTGGCCGTGAAATGGGTGGGCTCCTGGTGATTCTCATGGATTTTGGCGAGCGCCTCGCGGATGATGCCGCTGGTGTCTGCAAAAATGGCTGCGTCCGACATGTTGACATCTTCGTCGCTCATGAGGTACGCGAAGACCCTGGCCATGCCGCAGTTGGCGATGAAATCTGGGATCACAGTGGTGTGAGCGTCGGCCCACTCGGCGATTGGGCCGTAGAAAATTTCCTCGTCTGCGAAAGGCACATTGGCCCCAGAGGACATCACTTCCACCCCCGCCTTGACCATGCGTTCGACCTGGTCTTGCGTGACCAAACGGCTCGCCGCACAAGGCAAGAATACCTCGTGGTCCAAATCCCAAATGCGTGCGTTCACCTCCTCAAAAGGCACGAGCTCTTTGCTGCGCAACGCGTTGCCTTGTTTCGCCAAAAACAGCTCTTTCACCTCTTCGTAGGTCAACCCATCAGGTCGCAGCACCCCACCCACGCGGTCAATGATGCCCACAACGGAGGCACCAGCCTGAGCCAAGTACAGGGCTGCAGCCGCCCCCACGTTGCCCCAACCTTGCACCACCACGCGCTTGCCCTCGACATTGTCACCTCGCAGGTCGAAGAGGTGACGAACCGACTCGCTTACCCCATAACCGGTGATCAGGTCGGCCACGCGAATCTTGCGGTCCACATCCGGGCTGATGGTCGAGTCCTCCACCGGTTGAGACACTCCCTGGCGAAGGTTGCCGATGCGGCGCACTTTTTGGGCTTCATTGGGCTGAAAATGCCCTGTGAACACCCCTTCTTGCGGGTGCCAGACCCCATGGGCTTCGGTAATCGGAATGACTTCGTGGATCTCGTCTACATTGAGGTCGCCGCCTGTGCCGTAGTAATGCTTTAACAAAGGCGTCACAGCCTTGTACCAGCGCTCAAGAACGCCTTTCTTCCTAGGGTCGCTGGGGTCAAAATCGATGCCGCTCTTGGCACCTCCGATGTGGGGTCCGGACACCGTGAATTTCACCTCCATCGTCTTGGCGAGACTTTCCACTTCACGCCGATCGAGCCCTTCACGCATGCGCGTACCCCCTCCGGCCGCTCCGCCTCGAAGGCTGTTGATGACCACCCAACCGCGGGCTTCGGTCTCGCTGTCTTGCCACGCAAACACAATCTCAGGCACGCGGTTTTCATAGGCTTTCAGAAGGTCTTTCATGGGGTCTTTTCCTTGCCCGGCAAAGGTAGCGTCAAAGCGCCCCCTGCCCCCACAATGCCCCACCACTTGAGTCGCATTGTGCACCTGTCACGCTCGACAGCGTGTTGTCGATGCCCAGCCAGCGCAACAGGCCCAACCAAGCAAACACCATCGCCTCCTTGCCCTCCACAAGTTCAGGCTGGGGCACTTCCCAGGCCAAGTTCTTCTCCTTGCCAAGCCGTCCCAAGGCCGCCATCAGCGTGGGATTCCAAGCGCCGCCGCCTGTGACCAACACGCGGGCACTTTCGGGCATGTCCTTTACGACGGACCACGCGATGTACATCACCGCCGTGGCAAGCAAGTCGGACTGACTGGCATCTTTGTGGTCCTTCAAAACGGGAAAAACCGTGCCCTCGAGCCACTCGCGTCCCAAGCTTTTGGGCGGCGGCTGGTGGTGGTGCTCCAAAGCTTGCCAAGCACGAAGTAGGTCGGGCAACACCTCGCCCTGCGCAGCCAACTGGCCGTCTCGGTCCATCGGCAAAGGATGCACCAAGGTGTTCAGCAGCAGGTTGGCGGGGCCAATGTCCCAGGCCAACCGACGCCCGTCGGGCGCGTCCATGCTCACGTTGGCAAAACCACCCAGGTTCAACACCGCATCCCAATCCGGGAACAACACTTGGTCAGCCAGCGGAACCAATGGGGCCCCTTGACCCGCCCAGGCCACGTCCAACCGCCGCAGGTCCGACACCACGGGAATGTTCCACACTTGATGCAGCGTGGCACCACATCCCAACTGGTGAGTCCAGCCTTCTTCAGGGCGGTGATGCACTGTGTGCCCATGGGACCCCGCCACGCTAAGTGTGGACATGGGGACACCCAGTCCTTGCAGCCATGTTCGGGCCGCCTCGGCCGACCAGGATGCCCAGCGTTTGTCCAACCGAAGCAAATCCACGGCTGACAATTCCATGGCCCTCCACAGGTCGCATCGAAGCGGCTCGGGATACGCCAAAGTGGTGGTGTGTTCAAGTTGAACATTCCAGCTGAATGCTTGCGGACTGGATGCCAGGCCGGCCTTGTACTTTGCATGGACACGGACCAATGCCGCATCCAAGCCATCCACGGACGTCCCACTCATCAACCCAAGACAGAGCCAACCTTCGGGAGGGCACCTCCATGTATCTTCGCGAGGCATGGGTCGAAAAGTACGACCCTGCCCTTATTGACAGAACACCATCTTCCTCGACCAAAGGCAATGAACCTCCACCTCACCGAAGAACAGCTTGCAGTGCGCGACGCAGCACGGGACTTTGCTCACAATGTCCTCAAGTCCGGCGTCATTGAACGCGACAACGAACAACGCTTCCCCGCCGATGAAGTACGCCAACTGGGCGAATTGGGCTTCATGGGCATGATGGTGGAACCCAAGTACGGAGGTTCAGGGATGGACACCGTGAGCTACGTGCTTGCGATGGAAGAAATCAGCAAGATTGATGCGTCCACCAGCGTATGCATGAGCGTCAACAACTCTTTGGTGTGCTACGGTCTTCAGGAGTTCGGCACCGAAGCCCAAAAAGAAAAGTTTCTCGTGCCCCTCGCCTCGGGAAAAAAAATTGGCGCGTTCTGCCTTTCGGAACCGGAAGCAGGATCAGACGCCACCTCCCAGCGCACCACCGCGGTGGACATGGGCGACCACTATCTCCTGAACGGCACGAAAAACTGGATCACCAACGGCAACAGTGCATCCACGTATCTCGTGATCGCCCAAACCGACCCTGAGAAAGGACACCGCGGCATCAACGCGCTCATTGTGGAACGCGACATGCCTGGGTTCCAACTGGGCGCCAAGGAGGACAAGTTGGGCATTCGGGGTTCGGACACCCACACCTTGATGTTCCAAGACGTGAAAGTCCCCAAAGAGAACCGCATTGGGGAAGATGGCTTTGGATTCAAGTTCGCCATGAAGACCTTAAGCGGAGGGCGCATCGGCATCGCCGCACAAGCCCTCGGCATCGCGTCAGGCGCCTTGGAATTGGCCCTTGCCTACTCGAAGGAG
This sequence comes from Flavobacteriales bacterium UBA7382, assembly GCA_002469765.1. Classification (GTDB taxonomy): domain Bacteria; phylum Bacteroidota; class Bacteroidia; order Flavobacteriales_D; family Sanyastnellaceae; genus UBA11663. The sequence goes on from DKNS01000017.1 coordinate 6,976, forward strand.
CGCAAGGCGTTTGGCAAGGAAATCCACAAGCACCAAGCCATTTCTTTCAAACTCGCGGACATGGCCACCCAAATTGAGGCGGCGCGTTTGCTATGCCTTAAGGCGGCGGCGCTGAAGGATGCGGGTGAGAACTACGATTTGGCCTCGTCCATGGCGAAGCTCTACGCGTCAGATGTGGCGATGAAGCATACCGTCGAAGCGGTCCAAATCCACGGAGGCTACGGATTCGTCAAGGAATACCACGTGGAACGCTTGATGCGAGACGCCAAAATCACCCAGATCTACGAGGGCACTTCAGAGGTACAGAAAATCGTCATCAGTCGGGCCGTCCTGGCAGACTGATCGGGTTGTTGCGGGCATCCCACGCCGTCGATTCTCCTTTCCAGGTGGTGATCAAGTCGTCCACCCCATCCCCGTCCACGTCCCTCCATTCAAGACGTTCTGAACGGGTCAACCCTGAAATGCCCACCTCGGCACCTTGTCCCAAGGTGAATTCCCGGACGTGTTGGGTGGCGTCGATGAACAGCACCGAGGTGTTGTCCAGGCCCGAGCCTTTACGGAAGACGGGCAGGTGTGAGGCGTGGACGCGAACAGGGGTTTGGGCTCGGGGACTTCCATTCCGATTCAGGAGCTCGACCTGGCCGTCTTCTCGGCCGACATAGATGTAATCTCGCGACCCCAGTCTGAGGTGTTGGATGTGTCGCACTGGAGATTGGAGAT
>DKNS01000124.1 GCA_002469765.1 Flavobacteriales bacterium UBA7382
CGGCGGAGCGAAATAACTTCTTATCACCTGCTTGTTCAAAGCGCTGAAAATCAGCCCCATCGACCTGCTTTCACCAGCATCTCAGCGATTTGTACTGTGTTGGTTGCGGCCCCCTTGCGCAGGTTGTCGGCGACCACCCAAAAGTGAATGCCGCGCGGATGGGTCAAGTCTCGACGAAGCCTTCCCACAAACACCTCGTCCTCTCCTTGGGCATGCCGCGGCATGGGGTAAACGTTGTCTTTTGGGGTGTCTTTCACCACCACGCCAGGGAACGCCGACCATGCAGCACGTACCTCGTCCAATTCCACGTCGCTCGCCAACTCCAAATACACCGACTCGCTGTGTCCCCCCAAGACAGGCACCCTTACAGCAGTGCAAGAAAGGCCGATGGTGGGATCGCCAAGGATTTTTTTGGTTTCCTGGTGCACTTTCATCTCCTCCTTTGTGTAGCCGTTCTCCAAGAAGACGTCGCAATGAGGCAAGCAATTCTGGTCGATGGCGTGCGGATACACCCGCTCTGGGTCCATCCCCGATCGCTCGCCATTCAATTGTTCCACAGCTGCTTGACCAGTTCCCGTGACGCTTTGGTACGTGCTGACCACACCACGCTCAATGCCCCACCTGTCGTGGATGGGCTTGAGGCACATCACCAACTGCATGGTGGTGCAGTTGGGGTTGGCCAAGATCAAATCCTCCATCTCCACCACCTCTCCATTGACTTCTGGCACCACCAATTTGTGGGCGTCCGACATGCGCCAAGCGCTGCTGTTGTCCACCACTGTGATTCCGGCCGCCGCAAACTTGGGCGCCCATTTCAAACTCAGCGGCCCTCCGGCTGAAAACAACGCCACGTGAGGTCCCATCGAAAGAGCTGTGTCCAAGTCGACCACCTCGACCTGCTTCCCCATGAATTCCACATGCTTCCCGACAGACCGAATCGACGCCACGGGAATCAACCTCCCTACAGGTAGCGCGTGTTCTTCCAAAACCTTCAAGATCGTCCGGCCCACCATGCCTGTGGCACCCACGACAGCCACACAGAGTTGGGGAAGATTCTTGCTCATGCTTGGGTCGGTGACGGGTTTGCAATCGTGGCCTCCCCGTTGACAAACGGTGGTGCGGTCACCGGGCGAAATTAAGAGGTTTGCGTGCCATGGGAAAGGGGGAAAGCAAGTGGATGTTCAAGTGGATCGGCTTGACTTGGTTGGGGTCATGGTTGTGGATGTGTCCCATTCTGAGTGCAACAGCGCAAATCCAGGTATTCGATTCTCTCCAAATGGGTTCAGTTTGGTGGTGGGGCGACCTGGACCAATAGACGCTCAACATAGATGCTGACCAAGTCGCGGAGGACCCACTTTGGACCCTCGATGCCACCTCTGAAGGGCCAGATGTGATCTGCGGCTGCAGACCAGGAATCGGGAACTCCGAGCAGTTCGAGGTGCATTGGCGTCAACAGGTATATGGGTCCAACGCCAATTCTAGCCAATTGTTTTATGCGGTGGTGGAGGGCGACAGCGCGGTGGCTTCTGCACGTCAATTGGGCCTCTCAGCTCTGGTGGACACTTTGACCATGGGGGTGCGCTTGTCCGCAGGGGAGTCGGGCAGCTCAGACTCCCTTCGTGTGCAACGCCCAGGCGCCGCAGGTCAGCGCCGTGAAATATGGCGTATTGAACCCCCTTTGGGGAGAGGTCATCTTCCAAGATGAGACATGGGCGACGGAGGGCAAGGCCATGTGGGTTTGGGACGGCACCACATCCGCCGGGAACATCGTGGCTCCGGGGACTTACGTCGCATGGGCACAGCCTCTTGTGGAAGGGGCTTGGCAATCTGTGGAGAAATGCCTTGTGGCGGTGCGAGTGCGTTAAAGAACGGCGCCAGAACTTGGGCGGCATGCTGGAGGTAGCTCCTTTGGAACCATGGATTGCGGTGAACCTGCCTTTGCTCAGGCTCGGGGTGGCGTGCGCTGCTTGCATGTGGTTGTTGATGGCGGCATTTGAACGGGAAACCCAGCGGTTGAAATGGGCGTGGAGCCAACCCCGCAAGTTGTTGGCGCGAAATGCCTCGGAAACCCCCAGAACGCTCGGCGTGGTGACCAGTCACCTCGTGGCGGTGCTGGGATGGGCCTCAGGGTTGTGTTGTGCAGGTTGGGTTCCTTCGACAAGCACAGGGCTTTGGTGGGCTGGACTGACCGTGCTCGGCGATGCCCTGGCCAAAACCGTGGCCGGATGGGTGGCCTTCAAAGACCGTGACCTGGCGAGCACCATGGTGGAAGTGAACCGACACAACCGAACTTGGCAAGGACTCCTGCTGGCCATGTGGGCGACGGTGTGCGCCATTCAACCTTGGTTGGGACACGTCGATTGGACCGGTTGGATCACATGGGGTTGGATGGCGATGCTTCTTGGGTTTGGCGCCCTTCGCGCGTCCAGCCTGATGTCCGGCCAAACCCACCTGCCAGGGATGCTGTATCTTTGCATCCTCGAATGGGGATGGCTGGCCTCAATCCTGGCATGGATGGCCCTCCACTTCAGTTGAACATTGAACCGAATCCCATGGCCAACAAGATCAATACGATTCTGATCTCGCAGCCCAAGCCGACCACCGTGAAGTCGCCGTACTTCGACTTGGCTGAGCGTCAGAAACTGACCATCGATTTTCGTCCTTTCATCCACGTGGAAGGCATGGAGGCTCAAGAGTTCCGCCAGCAGCGTGTGGATTTGGCAGAGCACACTGCTGTGATTTTGACCAGCCGCCTGGCGGTCGACCATTACTTCCGCATGGCCAAAGAGCTCCGCTTCGAGGTGCCTGACGCCATGAAGTATTTTTGCATCTCAGAAAGCACTGCGTACTACCTCCAGAAGTACGTTGTGTACAGGAAGCGAAAGATTTTCCACGGCACCATCAAATTCGATGAGCTCGTCACTTTGATGAAGAAACACAAAGGGGAGAAGTTTTTGTTGCCATGTTCAGACCTGCTTAAAGACAGCATTCCCAACGCCTTGGATGCAGGTAAGTTCAATTACAGCAAGGCGGTGATGTACCGCACCGTATGCAGCGACCTCAGCGACTTGAGCGACGTGAAATACGACGTGTTGGTGTTCTTCAGTCCAAGTGGCATCGAATCGCTGTTCAAGAACTTTCCAGATTTCGAGCAAGGCAAGACAAGGATTGCGGTGTTTGGGCCCACCACAGCCAAGGCTGCAGAGGCAGCCGGATTGAGGATCGACATCAATGCGCCGACCGCCAAGGCCCCTTCCATGTCCATGGCCATCGAGCAACACATCGCAGGCTGAGTGCATTCCCTGCACAAGGGTGAGCGGTTGAAATCGGCCGCGTTGATGGATTTGGCATTCAAACAAGGTGCCAAAATCAAGGCGTTCCCTGTGATGGTTCGAGCCATGAAAGCCCCCCTGACGGAAGACGTCCCATTCCAAGCTGCCTTCACAGTGGGCAAGAAACGCTTCCGAAAGGCCGTGGACCGCAACCGAATCAAACGACTCTTGAGGGAAGCTTGGCGGGTGGAGAAAACCGCCCTCGCCAAAAATTGGCAACCAGGGTCACCTCAATGGGCTGTGGTGTTCATCTTTGTTGGACAGGAAGTCCCTTCGTTCGACGACTGCCGCCGCTGGGTGCGTCATGCCGCCAGCAAGTTGGCCCAACACACGGACGAGACGAGGTAAACGGCCTGAAGACATGTCCCACCCGCCCAAACCCACACCATGCGTCGCACGCTTTTTTGGTTGGCCTTTCCAGCAGCAATGGTCTTGTGGATGGCCGCCACCACGGCCAAAGACGACTACTTCGAGATGTCGAAGCAGTTGGAAATCATGCAGTCTGCCTTCCGTGAGCTCAATCTCTTTTACGTGGATGAATTGGCCCCTGGGGAATTGATGGAGACCGGCATCAAGGCCATGCTCGCCCAGCTCGACCCTTACACCCGATATTTTCCTGAGTCCAGGATGGAGGACGTCCGGTTCATGCAGACGGGCGAATACGGAGGCGTGGGTGCGAGCATCGAAACGCGAAACGACCGCACCACCATCGTCAACCTGCTGGAAGGCGAGCCTGCGGCGGAGGCCGGCTTGCACTTGGGCGACGTCCTGCTGAAGGTGGACGGCCGCGCATTGTTTGGGTTGGACACCGACCAAATCGGCGACCTATTGCAAGGTGCCACCGGCACCGAAGTGACCGTCCTGGTTCAACGACCTGGGCTCGCCGACCCGATGTCCTATACGTTGGAGCGGCGCAAGGTGAAAGTGCCGGACGTGCCTTACCAGGGCATGCTGACGGACAAGACGGGGTATTTGGCCTTGAACTCGTTTACCAAAACGGCGAGCATGAATGTCCGCAAGGCCTTGCTCAACCTCACGGACTCGCTGGGGGCCGAGCACGTGGTGGTGGACTTGCGTGGCAACGGCGGGGGCTTGCTCCGAGAAGCCATCGCCATGGTCAACTTGTTCGT
>DKNS01000078.1:0-480 GCA_002469765.1 Flavobacteriales bacterium UBA7382
CATCGCCATGGTCAACTTGTTCGTCGGCAAAGGGCAAGAGGTTGTGAGCACCAAAGGCAAACGTCCGGACTGGAACAAGTCCTATCAAACCCGAGGAAGCGCCCTGCGTCCCAACCTGCCTTTAGCCATCCTTGTGGACGGCAAGTCGGCGTCGGCGTCCGAAATCGTGGCAGGCACCTTGCAGGACCTTGACCGCGGGATTGTGGTCGGGGAAGAATCGTTTGGGAAGGGTCTGGTGCAGCAAACCAAGAAGCTGGCCTACGGAACGCGCATGAAGGTCACGGTCGCCAAGTATTACACCCCAAGCGGTCGGTGCGTCCAACGCCTGGATTACAGCCGCCGCGACGAGGAGGGCGAAGTCCACGCCATGGCCGACTCAACGCTTGCCACCTTTTACACCACCAACGGCCGCAAGGTTCTGGAGGGCCGCGGGGTGATTCCCGACGTGGAAGTCCCCAAGCCTGACGTCAAATACGTGCT
>DKNS01000078.1:868-3847 GCA_002469765.1 Flavobacteriales bacterium UBA7382
CCAAACCAGAAAACGCCGCCAACTTCAAGCTCACCGACGAGGTTTGGGACCAGTTTGTGATGCACGTGGCCCAGGTGGACGACGTCCCCTACGCCTCCGAAAGCCTCCAAGCCTTCCAGAAGCTTGAAGCCACCGCCAAAGCTGAATGGTTGAACGATGCCAACGCCGAAGCGTTTGACGCCCTGCGTGCCGGGCTGTCCGCAGACGTGGCTGCCGACCTCGCCCGCCACGAACCCGCCATCCGACAGGCCTTGGAACAAGAGCTTGTCGTGCACCTCTACAACACCACAGGCCAATTCAAACACGGCCTCCAGCAAGACGCCGTGGCCCTGAAGGCGGTGGAATTGCTCGAGTCGGACGGATACTTGAACGTGTTGGCCGGACCCGATTCCAAATGACCTCTGTGCGCCTGAAAACCCTGTCTCTTGCGGGTTGGGCGATGTTGGTGTGGGGCTTGCCATTTTCTCACGCCGCCATGTCCGTCGGCACAGCCTGGGTGGGGGTGTTGGCCCTATGGAACCTTTGCACGACCCCACAGTCGCGACACAATCTGACGTCTTCTCCTCATTGGCGCCCTTTGTTGTGGCTTGTGGCCCTGTTGGGTTGGAGCACGCTTTCCATGCTTTGGACCAACGATGCGATGTGGGGCTGGCGCATGCTCGGGCTGCAATGGCCCATCGTGGTGTTGATGGCGGCCTGGCCCGCCTTGGGCATGGTTGAACATGACCGCATGAAAGTGCAAGGTTGGGTGCTGGGAAGCGCATGCGTGGCCATGTTGACTTGTCTCCTGTGGGGCGGTTGGAACCTCGTCCAAGGCGAAGCGCTGGACGGCCGAGACTGGTCTCCCTGGGTGTCTCACGTCCGACTTTCCCTGTTTGCCGCGCTCGGATTGGGCTGGGCGGCCCCGTCCAGGGCGTTGTGGCAACTGGCCCTTTTCTCCTTGGTGTGGGCTGTCTTTGTCGGGGTCACGGGATCGCTGACCAGCGCATTGCTCCTTCCCATGTCTTGGGCTTGGATTGGGTTGCAACGCTTTCCCGACACTTGGCAACCATGGTATCGAGGCGGGGTGCTCGCGTTGACCGTAGTCGGGGCGCTGGCGGCGGCGTGGACCCTTCAACCCACACCCTTGCCTGCCCAACCATGGCCGACCTCCTCCTCCTGGGGCAACCCCTATGTGCATCGGCCAGATCGCCTGGCTTCTGAAAATGGACACCGTCTTCACATGCATGTCTGTAGGGCGGAATGGGAGCAAGCTTGGGACCAAATCTCCGACATTCCCCTGTCCACTTTAAGCCAGGCAGGGTTTCCACTCAGCGCACGCCTGTGGCGTTACCTCACGTCCAAGGGATGGCCCAAAGACGGGAGCCATATCCTCCAACTCGCCCCTGCCGAAGTCGAACGGATCGAATCTGGTGCCACTTCCGTTGTGGAACGTCGAGGCTTCCAGGCTAGGATGGCCGCATTTCGTTGGGAATGGGAAACGTGGCTTGAAGGCGGCAATCCATCAGGACATTCCGTGTTCCAACGTCTCGAACATTGGGGAGCAGGTTGGTGCGCATGGTCCCAAGCTTGGTGGATCGGGAATGGCGCGGGAGATGCCGAAGCGGCCCTCCAGTCAGGGTACGAAGCAACAGGCACCCAACTCGCCTCCCAACACCGTCACCGCGCCCACATGCAACACCTCACTTGGGGGGTTACCGGTGGCCTCGTCGCTGTTGTGCTCTGGATGGCCTTTTTGGGGTCGCAGGTTTGGGGCATTCGAGCCGTGAAAGGAGCCGTGTGGGGTGGCTTGGTCGTCGCACTCAGCTGCATGTTTGAGGACACCTTGGAGACGCAAGCTGGTGTGATGGTGGCCGGATTGGGGTGGACGCTGGTCAGCGCCGTTCAGGCCAACAAACCAAGTGCCGCGTCCGAAGCTTCTTGAACGGAAATGTTCAAGCCTCCTTCCGGGGCTTCCTGCCGCGTCTCGAGCACTGTGCAAGGCCCCAAAGGGGCCCAGCGCGCAGGCCAAAAAGGCGCTTTACTGTGGTACAAGCCCACCACTGGCGTTCCAAACCCAGATGCCAAATGCAACGGTCCTGTGCTGGAAGCGACGCACAATTTGGCATGGGCCAACAATCCCAACAAGGCAGGCACGTCCAATTTGCCCACGAGGTCCAAGACCTCAGACCCGTGCAACCAAGTTTCCAGCGGGGCCCTCTCAGCTTCTGTGCCTGTGACCACCACGACCCACCCTGCCTCGGTCAGCCGTCGTCCCAAGGCCTGAAAGCGATCCACCGACCAGCCGTTGGCAGACCCGTGGTTGCCCGGATGCAGCACCACCACGCGGGACCATGACTTGTCTGAAAGGCCTGTGGCAGCTTGGGCGACCCTAGAATCGAGCGGCGGGGTCATCGCCAGCAATCCGTGCCAATCTGTAGCCTCTGGGAAACGCAAGGCTGCAGGCACGTCCAGGGCGTGCAGGAGGCGAAGGCCCTGAAGGGATTCATGGACCGGTGTGCGTTTTCGACTTCGCCACACCCTGCGGTTGGCATGCAGAGCTGTGGTCCAACGGCGTCCCGTGGCCACCCGAACAGGCACACCTGCCTTCGCGGCGGCGTGGACCAGGACAGGCTCCGGAAATGCAAACACCACCGCATCCAACCCTTCGATCACGCTCTGTTGGTTGCCATCCCAAGTGCGCACCTCGTCCACGTGCCCACAAGCCCCTGCCACATCCGCAGCGTAGGGCTTGCAAATCCACACCACCTTCACCTCTGGATGATGCGCCTTCAACGCCCCCGCCATGGGGAGCGACAAGACGTTGTCACCGAGCCCATCCGTGCGGACGATGCCGACCGTTTGGCGTGCGTCCCAGGCCTTGGAGGCAAGAACTTGACGCCACTTCCAATGAGCTGATACCGCACTCCAACGGGCAATTCGAACGCCTGTCGCTCCGTCCCGCCAACCCGACTGGACAACAGCCTGTTTGAACCACTG
>DKNS01000072.1:0-808 GCA_002469765.1 Flavobacteriales bacterium UBA7382
GGAAACACCTGGAAATTGACTTGACCTGAAATGCTGCCCGTGGTCGTGATTTGGGCAATCAACCAGCGACCGTCTGCATCCGGTAGTGCGTTGGCGGCGGTGTTCAGCACGTACCACGAGGCGCCTGTCAAGGTATTGACTTCAAGCCCCTCTCCCCCCGCTTGGAAATATCCGCTGACCGTGGGCATCAAGGCCGCATCTTGAACCAAGGAAGGATCTTCAGCCCCTAACACAGTGGTTGCAGGGCCGTCTAAACCGATGGTTGCATAACTGTCGTCTTGGAGGTCTGGAAAGAACCCAAACAACGCTATGTTGAGGCCTGAGGCATTCCAAGAACTGTTCATCACCGAATTGAAAATGCCATTGGGTGTCGAGAATGACAGCGTGTCTTGGTCATTTCCAAACACTGCCGAGAGCTTGTCAGCAGGGTCGTTGGAGTTCACGTAAAAACGGTACACGGTTCCAGGGGCTGCCGCAGGGACAGAAGACTCCACCGTCAAGGTGTACGTTTGGCCAAAGCCTAACATGTGCATCCCCAGACCGAGGAGTGCACAAAACGTAAGATGTTTCATGGTATGAATGGTTTTTTAATTTTCGTCCCCAAGTTCTTGCGCACTTTGGTGGGTGCGTCGGTGAGAAAGGGAAGCAATCAACACCGACGCATGGAAAAGCGAAAGGTTGTTCTGCGACGTTTTATCGGCATCGATGGCGGGGCGCAATCCGTGTCCTCCGTAACTTGCCAGATTGAACACTCCTTACCTGCATGGACATTCATTCGACCGATTCAAACAACCTCACCAAGCACTTG
>DKNS01000072.1:1127-8964 GCA_002469765.1 Flavobacteriales bacterium UBA7382
CTCACCAAGCACTTGACGCGTTCATGTGTCATGAAGGTGTTGTTTGCAGCGATGTTTCTTGTGCCCACGGCTTTCGATTGCCTGGCTGAACAAACCTTCCCTCCCACTGAAATGGCTGTTTCCGCCGCGCAAGTTTGTGTTGGAAATGACGTGACCGTCACCATTTTGAATCCGGACACCTTGGGTGCCAACACGCTTCAGTCCGTGCCCTGGCAGATCAGCCACAACGGCTCCCTCCTGTCCAGTTCGGAATTGTCCAACTATCTCTTGCTCGACGTGACGACGGGATCGGCTCTGGAGGATTGGTCGTTGTCCACTTCGTTGACGTTTGAAGTTCTTCAAGCAGGCTGCTACGACGTCTCGTTGGAAAATGGCTTCATGGAAGTGGCCACGAACAACCCCGACCTCCCTCCCGTTCTTGCCCAAATCGTGACCCCGACCGAATTTACAGTGTCCGGAGTGCCAAACGCGCCTGTTGCAACCGACCTGATTTCGGTCTTGTGTGCAGGTGATTTGTTCAGCGCCTCCATGTCGACGAGCTCCGCAGGACCAGCGACCACCACATTGTCGTACACCTTGATCGATCCTACGGGTGCAACGTTGACCAACGCCACCACCATGGAGTCTGGCCTCGGATGCAACGGCCCTTCCTTGGACTTGGCGCTACTCCCCACCGCGCTGGAGACCTTTGGCACCCATTTGCTCGCCATCAACGCAGAGAACACATGCGGCGTGTCTCTGCCCACCATCAAATCCGTGGAGGTCGTGGGGGCGCCGACATTCTCTTTGAGCACCACCCCAGTTTGCAATGGTGAGAATGCCCTTGTCGTGAGTGACATTCAGGCCGTCGATTACACCAACCCCATCACTGGGACGCCCGAGGTGGCCTGGACCTGGAGCAACGGAAATTCAAATTTGGGCTTGACGACTTTGATCAACCCGGCGAACGGAGATGTTGTGGAGCAGACCGTCGACCTGACCTACACCGTGACCGACGACGACGGCACCAGCACGGCGACATGTTCCTCCTTGGCTTCCACCACCCAAGTGGTGCACACTCCTACCCCCCTTGAGCTGAGCTTCAACGGCGACTTCACAGTGTCCACTCTGTGCGCGGGCGACATCTTGGACGTCGCGGTCGTCAGCGGGTCCGCCTTCAACGAAACTGTGTCTTACAGCTGGTTCACGTCGGTGCCACCCAACGAAGCCGACGCCACCTCGCGGGTGTGGCAGGCGATCAACCAAAGCGTGGACATCACGTTGGGACAGAACTCAGTGTTCGACGACGGCACAACGTGTGACAATTCCGATTCGCCCTTGGCCGTGACCATCCCAGTCAATGCCATTCCTAGCATCTCGTGGTCTGACGGAGACGACCTCGACGCGGCCTGTGCCGGAAGCACCGCCATGCTTGAGGTGAGCCTTGTCTCGTTCAGTGGTGCAGCCACCACGGTGTCGTGGACGTCCGCGCTCGGAGGAGCTGATCAAGAGCTCGACGGGAGCGGCGTGGTCACCTTGGAGCTGGACCTGCCTGAGGAGCAAACTGCTGGCAGTTTCTCAGTGTCCGTGGCGGCCATGGACGACGCAGGGTGTGCCAGCAACGGGCTGGAAGGGTTTGTAGACGTTCGCGTCGCCGAGATTCCTGCTGGGGAATTCGAAGCCGCTTGCGAAGGGCAAGAAATCCAGCCCACCAATGTCCCAGAGGGCGGAAACCTGTCTTATTCCTGGACATACAACGAGCTCCCATTCAACGGTGAAGGGGCGTCAAGCTCCACCCCCACTTTCCCTGCGGTCAACTGCCTCGAAACCCCGAACATCGAACTCTCATTGACCACGTCCTACAATGTGGCCGGGGAAACGCTGACTTGCATGAGTGAGCCGCTTTCATTCCCCGTGGCTGTGACGCCCTTGGCGGAATTTACGCTGAGCCTTCCCGACGTGTTGTGTGCCGATTCCGAGGTCGAGCTTGGGGTGGTTGGCCCAGGATTGACTGCATTCCTCTGCGAAGAGGCGACCCTTGAATACGCCTGGGGTGTGGACCGAGGCAATGGATTTCAACCAGCAGGCACGGGTTCCAGCCTCGATTTAAACACGGGCGATGCCGGGGCAGTGGTGGTCTCCGTGGAGGCCATCACCACAGGGTCTGCAGGGACGTGTATCAACACAGAAATTGTCGAGCTCAACATTGCAGCCAATCCTTCGCTTTCTCCATTCCCAGAGGGCCTCATGTTCTGCGAAGATGGAAGCCTGAATCTCGCCGCCACATTTGACGTCAACGAGAACGGAGGCGTCGCATACAATTGGGAGCTTGGCGATTTGACCGCGTTCATACTGCAAGGACAAGGAAACCCCGAAGTGAGCCTTTCGCTCTCGGAGGAGAGCACAGCGAGCAACGGCACAATCGGACTGTATGTGTTGGACGCCGCAGGTTGCCAAACGTCGACTGACATTGAATTCGACGTGTTGACGCTGCCTGTTCCTGGGTTGGTCAGCTGGGAAGATGCCCCTGCCAGCGCGTGCTCTGGTGAGAGCGTCACCTTCAGCATAGGGGAGCCGCAACTCGACCCTGCTTTGGAACAAGGGGGCTACAACCACGTTTGGACCGCCACCAACGCGACTGGCGACGTGTTGCCCACAACCTCCACAACAGACCCCCTGAGCGTTCTGTTGACTGGGGTGAACATCCCCACGGCCGCTTGGACACCTTCCTTGGAGCCGAGCCAGGTGACCTTGGAGTTGACGTTGAGCGATGGCCTTTGCTCCAGCTCAGCCACCTACACGGATGCCATTCAAATCTACCCTCGTCCCAGGGTCACGGCGGGCGATGCCGACCTCAGCATTTGCGCTGAAGACGATTGGACAGGCGTGCTGACCGGCGCCTCTTCCTTGGAATTCACGGGGCCTTTCACGTTCGTTGGCTACGAGGAATTTAGCAATGCATTGGGGGAAGTATTGTGGACCATGCCCTGGAGTGAAATTGGACCGCTCCATGCCCAAAACGACCCCGTGAACTTCCCCACATCTTTCGAACTCACTGCCGTGTCTGACTTCAGCACACTGACCTGTGAAAACAACTGGACCTTGGATGTGTTGGTCCACGACAACCCAGAAATCGCGGCCTTGCCCGCGGAAGTGGTGGTGTGTGACAATGGGAATCTCGAACTGAACGCTGAAGTCCTGCTGGATCCGAACGGAGGCCTGGACATCGCCTGGGATTTGGATGCGGTCGATGACTTCAACGCCGTTGTGTCCAACGGGGGGCAAACGCTGACCCTCACCCCCGTTGCAGGCTCTGACGCGACAGGCGCAACAGTCATGCTGGTGACCACCGACGGAGAAGGTTGCTTGGCCCAAGGGTCCACAGCCTTGACAGTGCATGCAGCCCCTGCGCCCGTGAATGTGATGTTCTCCGACCTGGACTCTGCCATTTGTTCTGGGCAGTCCATCGTGTTGACCATGGATGAGCCGCTCTTGGACGGTTCAAGCACACTGGACAATTTTAGCTACACATGGACGGCCACAGGAAGCAACAACGAAGTGTACACTGTGACCCCGACCTCGACGTTCTTGGTGGATGAAGCCGGCGATTTGACTTTGGCAAACAGCCAAGGGTGGTCTTCAGACTTTGACCCGGTCACGGTGTCGTTTGAGCTCGACATGCACGACGGTGTGTGTGAAAGCACGTTCGCCTTCCAAGACCAAATCAGCTTGTACCCGTCTCCAAGCATCACCGTCCCCAACAATTTGGACTACCGCATGTGTGAAGGCTACGATTGGACTGGCCCAATTTCAGGCGCATCTTCGTTGTCGTACCTCAGCCCCTACACGGGCGAGCTTCTGGAAATCAGCTCCACCACAGGCACCATCGACTGGGTGATGCCTTGGTCTGAAGCCCAGGCGGCGCTCGAAGCCGGAGAGGCCACCGTCTTTGAACTGCTTGCAACTTCCGACTTTGGAGGGGCGGTGTGCACAGACACGTGGACCCTGACCTTGGATGTGGTCGGCAACCCCTTGATCAACCCCAACAACACCAGCGTGCCAGCGGAGATTTGTGTGGGCGAATCGGCGACCATCTCGTCTGGGATTGTCCAAGGATCGAGCAACGGCCAACCTTTGACATTCGTCTGGGGCAATGCGGGCGACGACCCCATCTTCAACGTCACCCCGCTCCAAAATGGGACCTCAGCCGGAATCATTGTGAACACGAACATCGCCACTCCGGACTCCGGAGATGTGACGTTCACTTTGACCGACGGGGCAGGGTGTCAAGCCGACACCACCTTGAGCGTGATCATCCACGAGCTTCCGACATTTGGCGCCCTGAACGCCATGCCTGACGCCGTCTGCACTGGTGAAGAAATTCAACTCACATTTTCCGGCATCGGCGTAGACGAGAACCTGAATGAGGCCGACGCCACATACACCTGGAGTGCAAGCGTGGATGGAAGCAACATTCCTGTGACGGGTGATGCCTTTTCTCTGGCCGTCATCCCTTCGGTCAACGCTGTGGTTGCGGCTGAATTCACGGAACCCACCCCGGTGGTGTTCGAGTTGACGGCAGGGTCGGATGGGTGCGTGGCAACGCAGACTTGGGACGACGTCGTCGTCGTGTACCCTGCTCCCCGCATCCAGAACAGCAACACCTATGTGTGCCAAGACCAAGAATGGTCCACGGTCATCACAGGACCAGAAACCTTGATGACGCTGGGGCAGAATGGGCTTGACTCTTTGGTTTGGGAAGACAACGGCTCTGGCCAATTTGAAGTCACCCTGCCTGCTGACTACCTCGTCGCCCAGGGTGGACAATCTGTCCAGACATTCACCTTCCAAGGAGCCATCGAATACGAAGAAGCTGGCTTGACATGCGTCAGCAACAGCGCGCTGAACCTGTCACGGCGTCTTGCACCGTCCTTCACAGTGACCGGAGACGACACCAGCGGTCCTTCTGGGGACTTGGTGATGTGTGAAGGAAGTGATTTGACGCTCAACTCCTTCGTCGACCAAAACGGCGCCACCGAGACATTCTCTTGGCAAGTCGACAACGGATATCCGCACCAAATCAACGAAGACGACACCTACTTCATCGACGTGCTTCCTCAAGCACCGCTGACCTCGGCCACCGTGGTGACAGGTGTGGCCTCTGTGGTCTACTCCGACTACAACTCCACGCTTCCTGAATTTGAATGTGTGGTGGAACAGCCTTGGTCGTTCACAGTGTTGCCCACGCCAAGCGTGGATTGGACCATTCCTGAATGGGCGTGCGACGGCACAAGCGTTCAAGTGGAAGTAGGGCTTGCCACAGGGGCAGATTCCCTCGCGGGCGATGGACTCACATGGGATTGGGGTTGGAATACGAGCACCTTCAACGAAACAGTGCCCAGCGATGCGCCCACGAGCAGCATTTCATTCCCTGCAGCGTACGAACCTTCCATCGACGGCATCCACGACCAAAATGTCAGCCTTGTCGTCACCGACAGCTACGGCTGTGTGTCCTTGCCTTCCACCCAGACCTTGTATGCCCTCGAATTCCCCGTTCTGAACCTTGAGACCCAATTGGCTTGCGATGGCGACACCGTCACTTGGGTGGCCTCCGGTGCCGACGACTACACCTGGTTCGGCATCAGCGGCTTTGAGGATCCCTCGGAGGTTTTCAACTCTGGATACGCCGCCACAGGAACGGACGTTTCTGAACTGATTGTGGCCGGGATTGAAGAGCCCGTGACCGTGGAAGTGTCGGGGTCCATCCCCTACATCATCCCCGGCTCTGGCACATTTGCCTCGTGCTTCACATCGGCAATGACGAACTCCAACCTCAGCGCCACTGCCTCTGAATTCGAGCTTCCTCTGCTGAACCCGGACTTCACGGTGGCACCTGTGTTCTGTGAAGGAGGGATCGTCGACTTCTTGGATTTGAACGAAGGCGATGCCCCCTCAAGCACGTCATACTCGTTCTTCGCCACCACAGGCCTTGAATTGGACAACGTGCCCAGCAGTCAAACTTCGTTCGAAGTGATTGCGGATTCTACGGTTTTTGAAGTCACCAAATCCCTGCTCTACGTTCAAGGCGCGGACAGCTTGGTGTGTTCTGCCCATTTTGACAGCACGTTCGTGGTGTTTGCACCACCGACCGTGGCGTTGACAGGTCCTTCGGGCATTTGTCAGGGTGAAGAGGCCACGTTGACCTGGGATGTGACCAACTTCGAACCGACAAGTGTGTACACCCCCATTTGGTTCCACGGCAACACTTACAGCTCCTCTGAATTGGACAACCAAGCCACACTCGCTCCCAACATCGGGGTGGGCGCCATTCCCTCAGAGGCGATGGAGGTGGGGCTGCGCATCGAAGACGACAGAGGCTGTGTGTCCGACTTGGAAACATGGACAGTGGAAGTCCTCGCCACGCCTGTGCTGGCATGGACCCTCGATCTTCCAGACGAAGTCTGCTCGCCAGCCCAAGGTTGTGTGGAAGTGGGGCTCCTGAATGACGACCTTCCACTCAACACAGGAGTGGAATACATCTTCGGCAATGCAGTGCCGAGCCCCATCAACAGCGTGTGCGACAACTACACCAACCCGAGCCCATGTCCAAGGTTGGACTCCATGACAGTGGTGGTGCGGTTCGCACACGATTTGAACGACGAAGGAACGCTCTTCTGCACCAACCGCTTGGTGGACTCCCTCATCGTCAATCCTTCCCCCGAGCCGGCGTTTGCGATCGATGCGCCTCAAGCGTGTTTGGACACGGCGGCAGGCAACTGCATACCCCTGACCCACGACCTCGGGATGTACGACCTATGTGAAGACGACAGCTTGTCGTTCAACTGGTATGTCACCCCTCTAGACGGCCTGGACATTGCCGACTTCAACATCGAAAATGCCGACCAGATTATGCCCTCCATTTGTTTGGAGAAAGAAGGTGCCGTAGAAATCGTCATCGAGGTGGAAAACCTGCATGGCTGCAGCCAGACCAGTCCCGCACAACCCTATGTGGTGCGTGGACTTCCACGACCTGAGTTGACCTTTTTGCAAGAGAGCATTTGTTTGCCCACCACCGTCTCTGTTTTGAATTCGTCGGCTGGCGCAGCCAACTTCAGCATGTCCATTCCGGGCTTCCCGACTTACGACGACTTCCTGTCGCCTCTTGAATTGAATGTGGCATTCCCCGGGTACTATGATGCAGACTTCACTGTGTCCAACACCTACACCGTAGACGAACACGTGGTGGTGTGCTCCGTGGACACCACCTACGAAAGAGCGTTTGAAGGCAGGACCCCCCCAGTGGCCTTGTTTGAAGTGCTTCCGGACACGGTGGTTGAATTCGTCGACCCTGTGGTGGACTTTGAAAACCTCTCCTCCGGTGCGGTCGAGTACATCTGGTCCTTTGGCAACGGAGAAGGCTCCGCAGAGGAGCATCCCTCTGTGGAGTACGCACAGCCAGGCACATTCAACACCCAACTTTTGGTGGTGAACGAATATGGATGCACCGACGTGCACAGTCAGTCAATTGACGTCACCACGGATCTTTACGTTTACGCACCCAACGCCTTCACCCCCGACAACGACGGACTTAACGACGCGTGGGCGCCTTCCATCATTGGACAAGATCTGATCGCCAGTTACGAGTGTCACATCATGAATCGCAGCGGTCACGTCCTCTTTTACAGCGAAGATCCCAACGAGGCCTGGGACGGCAGGAACGCAGTCACAGGAAAAGGGATGCACTACAGCAGCGGCGGCGAAGTGTTCGCTTGGCGGATTGCCATCAAGAAGAAAGGCGGGCGCGGGGCCATCATCTACACGGGTCACATCCAAATGATTCGTTGACGTGAACCTGCGG
>DKNS01000074.1 GCA_002469765.1 Flavobacteriales bacterium UBA7382
TTTTATACTTCATTGCCTTATTTACTTTCAAAAAAAAAATAATGTTAAAAAAATAAACATTTAAAGGAGAGGTGGCCGAGCGGCTTAAGGCGCACGCCTGGAAAGCGTGTTGGGGGCAACCCCTCCAGGGTTCGAATCCCTGTCTCTCCGCAGTTCTAAATTTCATTCATCAACTTCAATTCGACATGAAGAATTTGTTTGCCCTCCTCGCCATTGCAGGGCTCGTGATGTTCGCAGCTCCTGCAGCTGTGACTGCACAAGAAGAAGCGACCACAGAGCTGGTTGCGGACAGCGTAGCCCTCGAGGCGGACACCGCTGCGGTGGACTCCATGGCCGTGGACACCATGGCTTCGGCCTTGGACACGGCTGTGCCTGCTGCTGAGCCTGTGGAAACCCGTGAAGTGTTGAGCTTCCACCAAACCGTGAAGAAGTACTTCATCGAAGGTGGCGCAACCTTCATGGCGTTCGTATTGATCTGCTTGATCCTGGGCTTGGCCTTGAGCATCGAGCGCATCATCTACCTCAACATGGCAACCACCAACACCGGCAAATTGATCGGTGGCATCGAGGAGGCCCTCGGCAAGGGCGTGGATGCAGCGAAGGAAGTGTGCCGCAACACCCGCGGACCTGTGGCTTCCATCTTCTACCAAGGCCTCGACCGAAGCTCTGGCAGCTACGAAGAAGTGGCCAAAGCCATTGAAGACTACGGCAGCGTGGAGATGTCCAAACTCGAGCGCGGACTGAGCTGGATCAGCTTGTTCATCGCCTTGGCCCCCATGCTGGGCTTCATGGGGACGGTGATCGGGATGATCTCGGCCTTTGATAAAATTGCGGAAGCCAACACCATCAACGCCTCCATCGTGGCGGGCGGAATCAAGGTGGCCTTGATCACCACCGTCTCCGGTTTGATCGTGGCCATCATCCTTCAGATCTTCTACAACTACATCCTTTCCAAGATCGACAGCATCGTTCTCGACATGGAAGAGGCCAGCATGGACCTCGTGGACTTGTTGTACAAGCGCAACCTCGAAGGAAAATAATCCAAACCATGGACGACAAGACCATCAAGACGGTCCTGTCCGCGGTGCGGATGTTGGTCATCGTTGCCGGAGCCTTGCTCTGCGTGACGATCACCTCCAAAAGTGGTGCGGATGAGACCTTCGTGGAGGGTCAAGAACGCTACGGCGCCCTTCTTGACAACCTCTTTTACATCATCTACGCTGTGGGCATCGCATGCGGTGCGGCTGCAGTGTTGTTTGGCCTTTACTTCTTCGCAACCAACCTCAAAGACCGCATGGGCACACTCGCAGGGGTGGGTGCTTTCGCGGTGCTCGGGTTGATCAGTTACTACGCCTTGGCAGACCGCACGGTCCTCCGTGCCTACGAGGTGAGTGGCATCACGGTCACCGAGGGCGAGAGTTGGTTTGCCGGTGGAGGCATGTACTTCGTGTACCTCCTCGGGGCTGCAGCCATTGCATCCATTGTGGTGGCCGAAGTGAACAAAGCAATCAAGTAAGTTCCATGGCACGCCGCGAATTGCAAGAAATCAATGCAGGCTCGATGGCGGACATCGCGTTTTTGCTCTTGATCTTTTGGTTGGTGACCACCACCATCGATTCAGACGAGGGCATCAAGCGTCAACTTCCGCCGCCGGTTCCGCCAGACATTGACGTGCCTCAAGCCAAGGAGCAGAACGTCTTCAATGTGAAGGTGAACTTCCTCGACCAGTTGCTGGTGGAGGGTGAGCCCCTGGACTTGGAACAACTGAAGGACAAGGCCAAGAACTTCCTCATCGCGACCGGCGACGGCGTGATGTCCCACCCCGTGGGGCCTCAAACCGTGAGCCGCAACCGTGAAGTGATCATGGTGACCGGCGCCAACGGCAAGACCAACGCGGCGTTCCCCGAGCGCGTGTGGGTGCGGAAGGGCGAAGTCAGGCTGCGCATCGCCGAGTACGAACAGTTTGTCGTGGCCGCCGACACCGACAGAAAGAAAGATGCGTTTGGCAAGGTGCTCGACAATTGGCGCCAAAAGCTGACCACCATCGAATTGTTGGGCGGCGACTACAAGGAGCTCCCTTCGTCGGCCTTGATTTCCATGCAGAACGACAACAACACCACTTACAACACGTACCTCTCGGTGCAGAACGAATTGCAGTCTGCGGTGAACGAGCTGCGTGACGAGTTGGCGTTGGAGAAGTTTGGCATGAGCTACTCTCAGATGGAAGACATCTACGACCGCAACAAAGAGGACAAGAAGACTCTGGATAAAATCACCGCCGTACGTTCGGTGTACCCGCAGCGGATTTCCGAGGCGGAGCCACGCGACGCCAGCGCCAACTACTACTGATCATGGGAAAGTTTCGCAAAGGAGGCAAGCGTGAAATGGGGACCATCTCGACGGCATCTCTTCCAGACATCGTGTTCATGTTGCTCTTTTTCTTCATGGTGGCCACGGTGCTGCGGACTGAGGAGGAAAAGGTTCGTGTGATCCGTCCAGAAGCCTCGGAGCTTTACAAAATTGAGAAGAAGCACCTCATCCGCTACGTGAACATCGGACCCCCGATGGACCGTCGCTACGGCACAGAGCCTGTGGTGCAGCTCAACGACCAGTTCTCCAACGCAGGCGTCATCCAAGATTGGATCGTCAAGGAGCGCACCACCCTCGCTGAAGCGGAGCAAAGCAAGATGTGGGTGTCGTTGAAGGTTGACAAAGACACCAAGATGGGTGTGGTGACCTCGGTGAAGCAGGAGCTTCGGAAGGCGTCGGCCCTGAAGGTGCTCTACTCGGCGTCTAGCCGCGACCGCACTGGAAGCGCGGAATACTGATTCGAACCCAACCCGAATGTGAAAAGCCCTGGCCACCAGCCGGGGCTTTTTGTGTCCTCAAGCAAACGAGGGCCAGCGTTGTCAACCCAAGATTTTGTCGGCCAGGACCGCACTGAGCTTCACCAAGCTCTCTTCCGTCCATCCCGCCACATGCGGCGTCAAAAGCACGCGACGGTCGTTCAGGAGGCGCTGAAAAGCCGCCCTGGCCTCGGGGTCGGTGATCTCGGACAGGGACTCAAGAGACCGCCCTTCAAATTCCAACACGTCGAGGCCTGCCCGCCAGACCTTGCCTGCGTCGAGGGCGTCGAGAAGAGACGCGGTGCGCACAATGGGCCCGCGCGCGGTGTTGAGCAGCACGATGGGCTTGGCCCACTTGGCCAGCCACGCGGCATCCACCAAGCCCTTGGTTTCCTCGGTCCAGGGCAAGTGCAGACTCACAACGTCCGCCTCGGCCTGAAGTGTTTCCAACGAAGCAGGTGTCACGTGGGAAAGCGGGCACATGATGGAAGGATTGTCGCCCCAGCCCTCCTTGTGCTTGTCGTAGGCGAGGACCCGGCAGCCGAAGCCGCCCAAGCGTTGGGCGAAGGCGTGGCCCATGTGGCCGTACCCCACGATGCCCACGGTCATGCTCTTCAATTCACGGCCCCTGTGGGCTTCCCTCAACCACTGGCGTTCCCGAATCGTGGCATCGCCGGATTGGATGTGGTTGAGGAGGTTCAGCAGAAGTCCTGTGGCGTGCTCGGCCACGGCATCGCGGTTGCCCTCGGGACTGCTGTGCACCTTGACGCCCAGCTTGGCTGCGGCGTCGAGGTCGATGTTTTCAAGCCCTGATCCGCTGCGCGCGATCCACTTCAAGTCAGGCAAGGCGTGCAGGAGCTCGGCCGTCAACCGGATTCGGCTGCGAAGCACGAGGGCGTGGACGGGCGTGGTTTGGGCTGCGGCAAGCAACTTCTTCCGGCTCAGGGTCGTCGCGTCATGGCACACCATGCCGGCCGCTTCAAGCCGCGCTTGGAGGACCGGGTGCACCGTGTCGAGAAACCAAACGTGGAAGTCCGCCCCGCGTGCCATTCGCGTCAGGCCATGAGGCTCGCCACGAACGAGCCGATGCTGAAGTAAATAACCAGCCCCATGATGTCGTTGGCGGTCGTGATGAAGGGGCCTGTGGCCAAAGCGGGGTCAATGTTCCGCTTGTCCAGCATCAGAGGCACGAACGCCCCAAAAAGCGCGGCAAAGACGATCACACAGAGCAGGGACGCGCTGACGGTGGTGCTGAGGGTCCACCCAAATCCGAGCGCGACGCTGGTGAACAGAATGACCGCGGAGCAAATCAATCCGTTCACGAGGCCCACGCTCAGTTCCTTCAGCAAGCGACCCACGAGGTTGCCCATGTTCACGTTGGCGGAAGCCAATCCCTGGACCACGATGGCTGAGGATTGCACACCGACGTTGCCTCCCATCGCCGCGATGAGCGGGATGAAGAGGGCCATCTCGGGGTTGTTTTCGATGTCGAAGGCGCCGATGACATAGGCGCCGCCGATGCCGCCGCCGAGTCCAATGAGGAGCCATGGAAGTCGTGCCCGGGTCAGGGCCCATACACTGTCCTTGCTTTCTACGTCTTCCGAGATCCCGGAGGCGAGCTGGTAGTCTCGCTCGGCGTCTTCAATCAGGACGTCGACCGCGTCGTCGATGGTGATTCGGCCGAGCAGCAGTCCCGCTTCGTCGACCACAGGCAGTGCCACGAGGTTGTAGCGCTCCATCATCTTCACGACCACCTCTTCCGACTCGTCGGCTTGGACGGTGACGAGGTCGTCGCCGTCCTTGAGGTCGCGCAGGACGCTGCGCGCACTTGACGCGTTGAGCAGGAGGCTTTTGAGCGACAGACGGCCGTTGAGCCTGCCAGATTCGTCGACGACGTAGATGGTGTAAATGTTGTCGACGTCGGAGGCCTGGGCACGGATTTCACGGATGGCACGTGCCACCGTCCAGTCCTCCTGGACTTTCACGAGTTCCACGGCCATCAAGGCGCCTGCGGTGCCCTCTTCATAGTTCAGCAATTCCCGGACGTCGGAGGCTGACACTTGGTCGTCCACGAGGCGGAGGGCTTCTTCGACTTTGGCCTCGGGCAAGTCCGCCAACGCGTCGGCCGCGTCGTCGCTTTCCAACCCTTCGATGACGTCCTCGGCAATTTCCTTGGAGCTCAAGGAACTCAGAAGTTCTTCCCGGATGTCTTCCTCGAGCTCGGCGATGACCTCTGACCGTTGGTCTGGGTCCAGCAAGCGGTAGAGGTACAGGGTCTCCTCACGCTTGAGCGCGTCGAAGATGTCGGCCACGTCCTTGGGGTGGATTTCACCCAAAGTCGCCGCCAACTTCACGTCCTTGCCCGACTCGATTTGAGCCTGCAGGTGGTCGAGGAAGTCCTGTGTCAGCTCAAGCATGGTCCAAAGGTAAGGGCCCGCAAGGTGTGGGAATCACCTCTTTGCCCGGAAGAAGGCGGTCAAGAGGGCCGCAGCTTCGTCCGCC
>DKNS01000174.1:0-4923 GCA_002469765.1 Flavobacteriales bacterium UBA7382
CATGGGCGGCAAGGCTGCCAGGGTGGACATGGCCGCCATTCCTGCCAATCCGTATCCCGAAGACGAAGATTGAGTTCCGCAGGGTGTGGAATGGCATGCATGAAAAAAGGGACGCTTTTGGCGTCCCTTTTTCTTGTTCATCCTTTTGGAAATCAGTCCAAAAAGGGGTAACGGTAGTCGGTGGGCGACACCAGGGTTTCTTTGACGGTCCGAGGGCTCACCCAGCGGAGAAGGTTGAGGTAAGAACCTGCCTTGTCGTTCGTTCCAGACCCGCGTGCTCCGCCAAACGGCTGTTGACCTACCACGGCACCTGTGGGCTTGTCGTTGAGGTAGAAGTTGCCCGCGGCGTGTTCCAGTTTTTTGGAAGCCAAGTCGAGGGCATACCGGTCGGTGGAGAAGACGGCACCGGTCAAAGCGTATTCCGAGGTGTTGTCCACCAAGTCAATCACGTTTTCGAAAGCGTTCGCTTGGTTGTCGTCGTAGACGTGCACGGTCAAAACCGGACCGAAGATTTCTTCCACCATGGTTTTGAAATGGGGGTTGGCGGTTTCAATGACCGTGGGTTCCACAAAGTAGCCCACACTGTCGTCAGTGCCTCCGCCCGCGACAATGCGGGCGTCGTCGGCTGCACTGGCGAAATCAATGTACGACTTGATTTTGTCGAAGGATTTCCGATCGATTACTGCGTTGATGAAGTTGCCAAAGTCCTGAGGTGACCCCATCTTGAGGGTGGCCATCTCGGTTTTGAGCTCTTCTTCAAGGGCAGGCCACATGGAGGCGGGGATGTACGCACGAGACGCCGCACTGCACTTCTGACCTTGGAACTCAAAAGCCCCTCGGATAAGTCCTGTGGCGACTTCCTTCACGCCCGCGCTGGGGTGGGCAAGCACAAAGTCCTTGCCTCCTGTTTCTCCCACAATTCGCGGGTAGCTTCGGTAGAGCTCGAGATTTTCTCCGATGGTCTTCCACAAGTGGCGGAACACCCCAGTGGAGCCTGTGAAATGGAGTCCTGCGAAGTCGCGGTGCTTGAACACCACGTCTCCTGCAACCGGGCCGTCGCAAGTCACCATGTTGATCACGCCGTGGGGCAACCCGGCGGCTTGGAAAATTTCCATGATCACTTGGGCGCTGTAAACTTGGGTGTCGCTGGGTTTCCAAACCACGACATTTCCCATCAGGGCAGCAACGGCAGGCAAGTTGCCCGAAATGGCGGTAAAATTGAACGGGGTGATCGCAAATACGAATCCTTCCAAAGCACGGTATTCCAAGCGGTTCCATATGCCGTCGGCACTTTCCGGTTGTTCTGCATGGATTTGCTGGGCGTAGTAGGCGTTGAAACGAAGAAAATCGGCAAACTCACATGCCGCGTCGACTTCAGCCTGGAAGCAGTTTTTTCCTTGAGACAGCATGGTTGCTGCGTTGATCTTGGCACGGTAAGGTCCGGCAATCAAGTCGGCGGCCTTCAAAAACACTGCGGCCCGATGCTCCCATGGCAAGGAAGACCATGCCGGGCGGGCTGTCAAAGCGGCAGAAATGGCAGCCTGCACATGACCTGTGTCCCCGTAGCTGAAGTGTCCCAAGATTTTCCCATGCTCATGCGGGGGCGTCATGGGACGTTTGTCGTTGGTGCTCACCTGGTCAGCTCCGATGTACATGGGCACCTCGATGGGGTCTTGTTCGTACATCTCTGCATACGCCCGTTGCAAAGCCTCGCGCTCAGGAGATCCTGGGGCGTAACTCAACACTGGTTCGTTGATTGGGTAGGGGACGTTGAAAGTTCCGTGGGCCATTGTGTGTGATTTGTGGTCGCAAAACTAACACGGAGGCGCTGTGGTTTAATTTTGCCCAATGAAGCACAGTTTGTTGGTTGGCGCTATGGCTATGATGTGGTGGGGTACGTGGTCCATGGCCCAAACGCCTCTGTTGAATGAGATGATGTCCTCCAATCAACTGGCGCACTTCGACGACTTTTTCGAGTCAGACGATTGGGTGGAGATTTACAATCCAGGAGGGCTGTTGGATTTGGCGGGACATCACATCTCTGATGACCCCACCGACCTGACCAAGTACACGTTCCCCGATTCGGACCCTGGCAGCACATTCATGACACCTGGTGATCATCTTTTGGTGTGGTGCGACAACGACAGCGTCCAAGGGGTACTCCACGCCAACTTCAAGTTGAGCGCTGAGAACGAAGGGGTGTGGTTGACCGCACCCGACGGAGTCACGGTCCTGGATTCCATAGTCTACCCGCCACAGCAAACCGACGTGAGTTTTGGTCGCTCGTGTGACGGGTGTGAGGATTGGGTGTTCTTCAATGTCCCCACGCCTGAGTCCACCAACTTGGATCAGGTGCTTCCCACACCGGCCTTGTATTTGAACGAGGTCCTTTTGGACAACTCCAACGTCCTCATTGACGAGAACTCAGAATTGGACCCTTGGATTGAGGTCTACAACCCCAACGCCTTTCAAGTCAACCTCGGTGGGTACACGATGTCCTCTTCAATTGGTATGACCTACATGTTGCCTGCCAACAATCCTGTGGAAACCATGGTGCCTGCAGAAGGGTTCTTGCTTTTGTGGATGGACGGCCAGCCAGGTCAAGGTGGTCACCACGTGGGTTGGGTGGCTGCCAATGAAAACCAAACGTTCACCTTGACAGGGACAGATGGCACAGTGGCTGACAGCTGGGAAGTTCAAACGTCGTTTTCCAACGTCAGTTTTGGACGAACCACCGATGGTGCCCCTACCACCACGTGGTTTGACACCCCCACGCCAAGGGTGACCAATGCCTTGTTGGTCGTGCCGCCTGCCAATGTGGTCCTGAACGAGTACCAGACCTTCAACGTCAACGGAGTGGCAGACGGGCAAGGCGAACGTGAGGATTGGGTAGAGATCCACAACATGTCCACCTCTCCAGTTGATTTGGCGGGGTATTACCTTACCGACCGGCTGAACCGTCCCACCAAGTGGCGGATTCCTGTTGACGCCGGTGATTCCACCGTGATAGATGGAGATGGTTATCTGGTGCTTTGGGCAGACGAAGACGGCGGGGATGGCTGGAATCACATGAACTTTCGCCTGAACAATGCCGGCGAAGTGCTGGTGTTGCGCTCGCCTGACGGGTTCTCCATTGCGGACAGTTCTTATTTTGGGACGAGTGTGGCGGACCATTCCTTTGCGCGCCTGCCAAATGGGTTGGGGGAATTTGTGCCCACGGATATGGTCACCTTTGGGACATGCAACGATTGCCCCGACGACATCCAGGCCGTGAACCTTGGCCATGACGTCGTGCATGGGCCCAATCCGATCCGTCATGGTGGCCGCTTGGAAGTGAACACAGCCGTGGACGTGTTTGATGCGCAGGGCAGACATCTTTCCCACCTTCCTGCTGGAGGATTTACGGTGCCTGAGACTTGGTTTGGGTGGTGCACTTTCGTTTCGCCTGCCGGCCGTAAGACGTGGCTTGTTGTCCGTTGAGGCGAGAAGGCAGGCAATCAACTTGGATAGCGGTTAGGGTTGCACTATTTTTGCACCCCTAAATCCTTGACAGGGCAAGGCGAGTTTCACTCCGCAACGCTCCCTGTGGCGAAGCATCAAACCCCGGTGACGCATGAACGACGCCACCCAACAGCCTGAAGAAGGCCACCTGGAAAACCAGGAAGCCAAGGCTCCAGAAGCGGCAGAAGCCGCACCAGCTCCAGAAGCTGCTCCCGAAGTTGAACCAGAAGTGACAGCTGAAGCCCCCGTGGTGGAGGAGCCAACTCCTTCTGAGCCACGTGAGCTTGCAAAGCCCGCAGGAGATTTCGATTGGGACGCTTTTGAAAGCGAACAAGACGATTACAGTGCCGACGAGCGAAAGCGTCTTGAGGACCTCTACGAAGAGAGCCTCACCCTGATCAAGGAAAAGGAAGTGGTCGAGGGAACCGTGATCTCCATTGGCAAAAAAGAAGTTGTGGTCAACATCGGCTACAAGTCTGAAGGTGTCATTGGCGCAAGCGAGTTCCGCTATAACCCAGAAATGAAGGCAGGCGACAAGGTGCCTGTGTTTATTGAGAAGCAAGAAGACGCCAACGGTCAGCTCGTGGTTAGCCACAAGACAGCGCGCATCTATGACGCTTGGGACAAGGTGAACAAAGCCAAGGAGGAAGACATAATCATCCAGGGTTCGGTGAAGTGCCGTACCAAGGGTGGCTTGATCGTTGATGTCTTTGGCTTGGAAGCGTTCCTTCCTGGGTCACAGGTGGATGTCAAGCCCATCCGCGACTTCGACGAGTACGTCGGGAAGCAGATGGAGTTCAAGGTTGTCAAAATCAACCAAGAGTTTAAGAATGTGGTGGTGTCGCACAAGGCGCTCATTGAGGCCGAGCTCGAAGAGCAGAAGCGTCTTATCATCCAGGGCCTCGAAGTGGGTCAGGTTCTCGAAGGATCTGTCAAGAACATCACCTCTTATGGTGTGTTTGTGGACCTCGGAGGTGTCGATGGTTTGGTGCACATTACCGACATGAGCTACGGCCGTGTGGGGCACCCTGAAGAGATGGTGGAAGTGGACCAAAAGATCAATGTGGTGATCTTGAACTTCGACGATGACAAGAAGCGCATCGCCCTTGGCATGAAGCAGCTCACTCCGCACCCTTGGGATGCTTTGGGAGAGGACTTGGTGGAAGGTGCCAAGGTCAAGGGACGTGTGGTAGTCATGGCGGATTACGGTGCGTTCGTGGAAATCGCTCCTGGTGTGGAGGGTTTGCTTCACGTCAGTGAAATCTCTTGGTCTCAGCACCTGCGTAGCGCTCAGGACTTCCTGAAAGTGAACGACGAAATCGAATGTGTGTTGCTCGGCATTGACCGCGAAGACCGCAAAATGTCCCTCGGCCTGAAGCAATTGAGCAAGGACCCATGGGAGGACATTGAAGCACGCTACCC
>DKNS01000174.1:5312-5916 GCA_002469765.1 Flavobacteriales bacterium UBA7382
TGGAAGAAGGCATCGACGGTTTGGTGCACATCTCCGACCTCAGCTGGTCCAAGAAAATCAAGCACCCGTCTGAGTTTTGCAACGTGGGCGATGAAATCGAAGTTGTCGTGCTCGAATTGGACAAAGACAACCGCCGCATGAGCCTTGGGCACAAACAAATCGAAGAGAACCCATGGGAAGTCTTCGAGAGTGTCTTCGCCGTTGGAAGCAAGCACCAGGCCACGGTGATCAAAGTGGAGGGCGGTCACGCGACCATTGCCTTGCCTTACGGTTTGGAAGGGACTTGCCACAGCAAGCACCTCAACAAGCAAGAAGGTGGTGTCCTCGGCGTGGAGGACCAGGCAGATTTCGTCGTGTTGGAGTTCAACCGGAATGCCAAGCGCATTACGGTGAGCCACTTGCGCACATACGAAGAAGGCCCAGTGAAGTCTGACTTGCCCAAGAAGACTCGGAGCAATTCCGGTGGAGGTGGTGGTTCATCACGCATGATGAAGGAAGTGAATGCCAACATCGAAAAGAGCACCTTCGGCGACTTGAGCGTGTTGACCGCGCTGAAGGAGCAAATGGATGGCGATGCTCCAGAGGAGGCGTCAGCTGAAGAGCC
>DKNS01000085.1 GCA_002469765.1 Flavobacteriales bacterium UBA7382
GGCCTCGTAGGCGTAAGTGCCTTCACCAAACCCGTTGCCAAACACGTCGGTCTGCTGATGACCCAGCAGGAAGGGTAAGCCCGGTGCACTCAAACCTCTGCCTCCTACTGGCCAAAAACCTCCCTCTCTCCAAAGACGTTCATCAAAGCCTGCGAAGGTCGCTGTTGGGGCGTAGCCTGGCAACAAGGTCCCCTCGTTCCTCGAATACGTCGCGCTCACGTTGTGCAACCCCATGGCAAATCGCAGAATATGCTCTAGGGGGTTGATGTCGCGCTTTTCCTTTTTCTCCTCTTCTTCAATGTTGCCAAACCCATCGCGACGCTCGTTGCTCACTTCCCGGTCTTTGGGCCGGGGGCGCCGCTTGTTGTTGATCTCCTTCAGGTAGGGAACCTTGTTGTAGAAGTTCTTCAAGTTGGCCTGCGCGTTGAGGCTGATGTTGCGGCTGTTTTGAATCGTGTTGCCCAAGGTGTCTTGCGCAAACGGTGCGCGGTCCCAGCGGAACGAGCTCTGGTAGCGGGTGTCGAGGCTGACCCAATCGGTCAAAGGGAATTTGTCGAGCGGAAGCTTGTACGTCCCATTGACTTGGTGGTTGTAGGTCGTGAGTTCACCGCCTTGCATGAGGCTGGATTCCACCGCATCCCGATAGTCGTTGTAGGCGTCGGGGTCGTCCACCTCGCTGGGGATTTCGCCAGCATCTTCCAAGACAAGCGCCTGGGCACTTCCTTGGTAATCGAACTTCAGCGCTTGAGTTAGATCATACTTGACCGTATAATTTCGGGTCCAATTCCAGGTTTTCACCACCTGAGGCACGATGATGGGCTCCAAACCCAAACCTGGATTCAACACCTCCATGTTGTCGCGCACTTGACTCACCTCATACATGCGCTGCATCTGGTTGGAAGCCGAAACCTGCTTGGGCAAGAGGTAAAAGTTGAAGTCTTTGATAAGCTTCAGGTACTTGGCGTCCCTCAAGAAGCCCACCTTGGAGAAAGGTTCGCGCTTTTTGGGTCGGGGCTGCCAATTGTAGTTCAGGGCGCCACGGTGCTCCACATTGCGGAAATTGTCCGTGTAGATGTCCTGGCGATACTGCTCGTTGTAGCTGTAGTTGGCCGAGAAGTTGGCAGGGCTGATCACAGAAAGCAAACCTCCGCCGCTGCTGTTGCTTCCACCCCGTCCGCCTTGGCCTCCACCACGGCTGCCCGCGTTTTTGCCGCCGGAATCACGCCCACCGGCATCTCGGCTGTCCTTGCCTTTTCCAGCGTCGTCCTTGCCCCGGGAATTGCGGTCTTTGGAGCCTCCCCCACCTTTGCCCACCTGGGGGGCAATCTTCACGTTGGAGAAGTTGATGCTTCGGACTTGGTTGATGGTTCGGGCGTCGCGCTGGCGAGAACCAATGGCATCCAAGTCGTCGGGGTTGTCAATCAAATCTGCAATTGCCGCCAAATCGGTGGCCTCCACATCTGGAGACAGCGGGTCGAATTGAGGCGTGCTCGTTTGGTTGCTGTACCCCAAATACATCGGCAACGTCACGCCCAGCTTCTCCGGCAACAATTTGCCGAGCTGGATGGTGCCGTTGGCGTCCAGGCCTTGCATGGTCTCCCGCTGGCGTTCCTGAACACGCTCCTCAAGTCCACCCCAGCCCGGCACCGACATGTTGGCGGCCACACTCACGTTCGCCAAGTCCGCCAGCGTCGCGTTGGCCTGGGCCACCGCTGCCCAACCGCCTTCCTCGTTGAAGCCAGAGAGGCGCAGTTCATTCACCCACATTTCAGCGCATTTGGGCTGGCCGTCGTCGCTGGTCCACAATGGCTGCTCCAAATCCTTGTCTGGGTTTCGGATGCCGACCATCACCGTGACGACGTTCGACAAAGTGGGGTTTCCCTTCACGGAAAGTCGCTTGCCTTCGTTCACCACCGAGTACACGCCCGTGGGTGAAATGTCGCCGTTGACGTAACGGTTCCTCAGCTTGTCGAGGCTCAAGAGACGCAGAGAGTCGAGGTTGATGTCGATGTTGTTCTCCAGCGGCCAAATGTCGTAGTCCGTCAACGCCGTGACATCGATGGGGGTAGGCTTCAGCGGGATCTCGTACTCGTAGTAGTTCTGGTCGTAATCGCTTCCCAAGCGCACAAACACGTTGAGGTCGCCCTCGTTCAATGTCTCGTCCGCGCGGCCCGCCTCCACGTGAACAAACATCTTGAGGCGCTCGTACATCCGCATGTCGAAGTTGATGTTCCGGTACGCCGCCCGGGAGTCGCCATCTTCCAAGCCGCAAACCTCCAGCGCCAAGGATTGCTCGTTCAAGCGACGTTGGTTCAAGTTGGAGGGGTCAATTTCCTGGTTGATGCCTGGGGGAATCACATAGGGGACAGGTTGACGAACCCCGTTTTCTTCCAGGTTCACCGCAGTGAGTGCGAACTGCGTTCCTGTTGGGTCGTCCACTTCGACCTCCTGTAGACCGGCCAAGCTTTGCTCGTAACGGCGCCACTCGCCACGCACCAACTCGATGCGCGCAAAGCGCAAGGTCACCGGCTCCTTCCAGCCCTGCATAAACATCCTCATGAACCGGATGGAACGGAAATCGCTGATGCCGTTGAACGCTTGCTGGTATTCCTTGACAGGGATCTTGAACTGGTACCACTTGATGGGACGCTGTTCAGCCGACCCGTTGGTCTTGGAGACCGTCTCCAAAATGTCAGCGAGGTAGCCCTTGCCAATGTTGTCGGACGACAAATCCGCAGGGGCCATCGGAATCTCATATTGGTAGTACGACTCGATGGTGCCCAAGGTCAAATCCTCGTTGATGTCCTCCGTGTTGGGAATCGTCGTTTGGGTGATGGGGTACCCGTTGGGCTGCTGGGTGTTGGAATTGCCCTCATAGCGGCTGAAGAACTGATAACGCTCGAGGACATCCTCCTCGTTTTCTTGGGCAATGGGGTCCCTGAAGTAGCGGAAGTCGTCGGCAGAGGGGTCGTTTTGGTATTGGGCAAAGGCGTCCGGCGCCAAGTCCGTTTCCAACCCATCAAGCCACGAGGCAAAAAAGGTCCGCTCGGCGTCTGAGTTCAGGCCATCAAGGCCCACATCCTGGATGCTGTAATCGTTGGTGCTGTTGTCAAAGGCGTTCACCACGTTGAACGTGGTCGGGTCGGGGTACACGCCCCATGTGCTGGTGTCAGTTTCCAGCTCGTTGTTGGCCGAGGGCAAGCCGTTCTCGAATTCAAGCTGGCTGTCGTTCAACACGTCCTCGCTGACGTTGCCCAAGTTGACGTACAATTTGCCCCCAGTCTCGTTCTCCGTATCCTCGTTGAATGGGTCCATGACCCAGAACTGGATGTACTCGATGTTCGCCGCCTCGAAGTCGGTGGTCATCAAGGCGCGCTGCACCCCGGCCCATCTTGTCTCAGGGTCAAGCAAGGTGCCGTCCTCTTCCAACCCCGACGAATAGTCCGACCCGTCAAACGGCTCGTAGTTGTAGGGGCCCCTCTCCGTCGGACGGTAGGTCAAGTCCAAGGTCGGCAGGTTGGTCGGCATCCCCGCGGTGGCGCTGTTGCTGTAGTCGCCCTTCTCATAGAGTTCGCGCAAAAGGATTTGACGCATGCGGTGGTCTTGGCGCACCTCGGGGTCAACTTGGCCGTCTTGCAACGAGCTGCCGTTGATGAGCGATGGGTCGATGGTGTACCAGCTCAGACCTGCCCGGTTGTAGTTGGACGTGGGGTCGTTTTCCAAACGGGCCTCGGGGAAGCGACTGTCTTGCCAACGCGGCGTCGACGCCAGGAACCACCGGTTGATGGCGCGCAGGTCAATCGTGCTTTGGGACCCCTCAAAATCGTCGATGTACGCTGTGCCCTCGTCCCCCACCGCGCGGCTGTGCCCTGGAATCAGGTAAGCGCCTTCCGCAGAGATGTCGAAGGTGGACTTCGCAGACGTGTTGTAGAAGGGCAACCGGTCGATGAGCTCTGTCAACAGGCGGCTCTCGGTTTGCCAAGAAAAGTCGGCCCCCACCACCGTGTTGTTCACGGGCTCGTCCCCCATGTTCACCTTCCGGGTCAGCGGCCGCTCGCGCATGTTCAACAGGGTGGTCCCGATGTTGAAATTGTCGCTGGCCACGTAATCGAATCGCGTACCTAAGAGGGTCTTCGTTTGGATGTTGAAGAGCGAGTTCGACTCGAGGGAGACCTTGATGGTCTGGCCGGATTCAAGCAACCCGTCGTTGATGATCCGCACCCGCCCAAGGTTGTAGTCGACCGTGTAGTCTCGGTTCTCCACCAGACGCACCCCTCCGGCCGTGACGGTCACCGACCCCTCGGGGACGTTGAGCGCGTTGAGCTGGATCTCTGACGAACTCTGCGACTGGAAACGTCCCTTGATGCGGTAGCGGTTCAGCGAAGGAATCTGCTGGGCCGCGGTTTTTGTGCTGTCGTAAAGCGGTTGAAAGACCAAGGTCTGGGCCAACGCGTCGACCACGGCCTCTTTGTCGCTTGGTGCGATGCTCTCGGCCTGTTCGACGTATTCGGCAATGCGGCTGCGAAGGTTGGCACCAAACGGCTCCACCGAAGGCATGAAGATCCTGCCGTTTTGGCTGTTGATGGTTCCACCATTGACCGCGGCATTGTCCACGTAATCGAACACCCCGTCCTGGTTGGGCAACCCGTTGATGTCGATTCGGTCCATGCCCAAGACCTGAACAAGCAGCTGGCCTTCGAGCGGCTCGCGCGGGATGTAATTGAGGTCCACACCCGAGTTGGGGTCGTTGTACCAGACGTCCAACCGGAAGTCCTCGTTGCTCACACCAAACGCCCCCATCGAGTAGACGTTTTTCATCATCACCCGCCACAGCGGAGCCTGGTCGCCGTTGTCCAACTTCACCTGGGTGACGGACGACTTGAGCATCTTCAAAATCAACGAGCCAGGGGCGGCGTAACCGTCCTGGCTCAATGTACCGACCTGGTAAGTCTCTCCGTCCAAGGTGTATTCGTAAGCGACCGCCAAGACCTCGGCATTGTTGAGCGACTGCCTCAAGGAGATGAACCCCAAACGGCTGTTGAACGTGAACTCGGAGGGGCTGAGCTTCCGGGCGTTGCCGACGCGCTCGTAGTGGACGCCTTGCTTCAACTGTCCGCCCAGAGCGCCGGAAATGGCTTGGTTGGCGCCCGTGAAGTCCATGACGCCTTCGTCCAAGGTCAAGCTCCGGAACAAGTCGTTGTTGAAGTTGCTCGGAGCCCGGTTGGGCGTCGCGTCGGTGGACGGGTCGAGCAACGCCCCGTCGAACACGCTGGTGTTGTCGGTGAGGCTGCCCACCGGCAAGTTGGTCGACACGTAATCGGGGTGCTCGCCCAGGTCGGTGAACGCCACGACGTTCCGCACGTCTTGGGTGTTGGCCTGTGTGTTCACCACGTACACCTCGATTCGGTTGATCATGGCCCCGGAATTGGGCACGGGCAAGGACCGCATCGCCACGTCGTACTGGTCGACGAAGTACTGCGACAGGAAATAGTGACGGTTGGCCTCGTAGTCGTCGGCACGGATGTCGAACTCCTGAGTTTGGGCACCGCCTTCGACCTCGATTTCGCTGCGCTCCCCTTTTTGTTGGCTGAAGACCGTGGTGTTGTAGAGGCGTCCCCACTGCGTCTCCAACTTGACCCCGAACAGGCTCTGAGAGCCGACAATCAAACTGCTGTTGAGCGGCATGTTGATGTTGCCTGCCTCAACGTTCTTCAAGATGTCGTCCTCCTCCCCTTGGAAGCCGATGTTCATCTGGTTCTCAAAATCGAACAACGACTCCGTGTTGAATTGGGTGCCCAACTCAATCTTGTCGCCAATGCTTCCACCGATGTTCAGCTGGATGCGCTGGTCAAAATTCACGGCCCCCGCCCTGCGCTGGCGCTCTGGAATCCGAGGGTTCTCGGTGTTGTTCCAGGTATAACCCAGCGTGATTTCGGCGGTCCCTTGCGGCTTGATTTCGATTTCGTTGCTGCCAAAAATCATCTCGAACAGCTCGCTGTCGATTTCGAGCTTGGGGGCAAAAGCTTTGTCGGCCGCGTCCTCCTCTTCCTGGAGCTCGTTCCAGAATTCGCTCAGGTTGCCCTCGATGTTGTAGTCCAAATATTCGTCCAACGAGAACATGCTCGAAGGCCGAAACAACAGCGTGTCGCCAATGGTTTGCTGCACTTCGTACATCCCAGTAGCGGGGTTGTACACGACGCCGTAGTTGAAGTTGCTGGGCCACTGCAACGACACCCCGCCTGGGAATTCGGACGGGTTGTAGGGGTCCGTGTTGTCGTGCGGGAATGGCAGGTTGTAAGTGACTGAGTCGGACGACGCTCCAGACGTTTGAGACCAGACAACTGAAGCCCATGGCGCAAGACAGCACAACACAGTCGCAACCATGCGTGCAAAACCCATGTGAGGTCGGGTGGTCATTCGTCTCGCCTGTTCAATCGTCGGTGGGCATCAAAGTTCGCGCAAAGCGGCTTTGATTAGACCTTCCAGCGTGGCCGAATTTCCTTGGGATGCCAAGAGTTTGTCGAGCACTTTATTGCATTTGGCCTTGTCAAAACCGAGCGACGTCAAAGCCCCCAACGCATCCACCTTGGTTGTATTGTGCGTGACTGCGGAAGTTCCTGGCGCCAGGGGTATGGAAGTGTCCGCTGAACCCACCTTGTCCTGCAAATCCACGATGATCCGCTGGGCGGTTTTAGCCCCAATGCCTTTCACGCGTTTCATGGCGTCCACGTCGCCTGACGAAATGGCGAGCGACGCAGTGGCAGGGTCCATGGCGCTCAAAATGAGTCGCGCCGTGTTGGCGCCCACCCCATTCACCCCCAAAAGCAACAAGAACAAGCTGCGCTCCTCTGCTGTGGCAAACCCGTACAGCAGTTGGGCGTCTTCGCGGACCACCATGTGGGTGTGAATTTTGACCAACTCGTGGTCGCCCAATTGGTCGAATGTGGTCAAACTGATGGCCACGAAGTAGCCCACCCCTCCGCACTCCACCACGACGTGCGTGGGGTGCTTCTCGACAAGACGGCCGTGCAGATGATGAATCATGGCTGAACGCTCTTGATCTGGGCATCCACCACAGCCAGGCGCACCATGTCCAAAATTTCCTTGGCGCTCGACCCCATCTGAAGGATGTGCACGCTCTTGCGCATGCCCAGCAGCACTGGCCCTTGGGCGTCCATGCCTGCCATTTCATGCAACAACTTGTAACTGATGTTCCCCGCAGAAAGGTTGGGAAAGATGAGGGTGTTGACGCGGCGTTTGTGCAACGAGCTGAATGGAAAGCTCTCTCCCAACATGTCTTGGTTCATGGCGAAGTTGGCTTGGATCTCTCCGTCCACGATGAGTTCCGGGTGATGCACATGGAGGTACCGTGTGGCCTCGGCCATCTTTTCCGCGTCTCGCCCCTTCGAACTGCCGAAATTGGAATAACTCAACAGCGCGATGCGCGGCACAATGCGAAGGTTGCGCACCGCCTCGGCCGCAAGCAGGGTGATGTTGACGATGTCCTCCACCGTCGGGTCGGTGTTGACCGTGGTGTCCGCGAAGAACATCGGGCCATTTTTGGTCTGCAGGATGTACATCCCAGCCACCTTGTCCACCCCCTGGCCTTTCCCGATGACCTGCAGGGCAGGCCGAATCACATTGGGGTAGTTCCGCGTCAAACCCGACACCAAGGCGTCGGCCTCCCCCTGGTCCAACAACATGGACCCAAAGTAATTCCGTTGACGCATCTGGCGCTCAGCCTCCAACGCTGTCAAACCATGCCGCATCCGCCGCTCGAAGAGCACCGCACCGAAAGCCTTGCGACGCTCAGCCTCCTCATCCCCGCGTGGGTCGAGGATGGTCGCCCCTTCCAATTCAAGGTTGTTCTCTTCGATCAACGCCTGGATGCGCCCGCTCCGACCCAACAAGATGGGGTGGGCGATGCCTTCGTCCATGGCCATTTCCGCGGCCTTGAGCACTTTGTAGTGCTCTGCTTCCGCGAACACGACCCGCTTGGGTGCGCGCGCCGCCCGCGTCGCGATGTTGCGGGAAAAGGTCGAATCGTTCCCCAACCGCATTTCCAGTTCGCGCTTGTAAGCCTCCCAATCGTCGATGGGCGAGCCGGCGACCCCTGACTCCATGGCCGCCTGCGCCACTGCCGGAGCGACTGTGGTGATGAGGCGTGGGTCCAACGGCTTGGGGATGATCAAATCCCGCCCGAAGGTCAAAGCCCCTTCCCCGTAGGCCTCGCTGACCTCGTCGGGCACGTTCTCTTCCGCCAGGGTGGCAATGGCACGAACAGCCGCGAGTTTCATCGCGTCGTTGATCCCCGTCGCCCGCACGTCCAACGCACCGCGGAAGATGTACGGAAACCCCAGGACGTTGTTCACTTGGTTGGGGTGGTCAGAGCGCCCGGTGGCCATGATGACGTCTTCACGAGACGCCATGGCTTCCTCGTAACCGATTTCTGGGTCTGGGTTCGCCAGGGCGAACACGATTGGGTTGTCGGCCATGCCTTGGACCATAGAGGCCTCCACAAGCCCTCCTTTGCTCAAGCCAAGAAACACGTCAGCCCCTTTCATCGCGTCGGCCAAACTGTCGTAGGCTTTCGATGTGGCATAACGCTGCTTGCTTTCGCCCAACCCTTCACGGCCAGAATGGATATGGCCACGGCTGTCGAAGACGGCAGCATGTTCTCGCTTCATGCCCAGCTGCTCATAAATGTCCAAACAAGACATGGCAGCGGCGCCGGCGCCGCTGACCACCACACGGATGTCTTCGATGTTTTTGTCGGCGAGCTTCAACGCGTTGATCAACGCCGCCGCACTGATGATCGCAGTGCCGTGTTGGTCGTCGTGCATCAACGGGATGTCCAACTCCTCCTTCAAGCGGCGCTCGATCTCGAACGCCTCAGGCGCCTTGATGTCCTCCAAGTTGATGCCGCCGAAGGTGGGCGCAATGGCCTTCACTGTGGCGACAAATTGATCGACGTCGGTGGCGTCCACTTCGATGTCGAACACATCGATGTCGGCAAACACCTTGAACAACACCCCCTTCCCTTCCATCACAGGCTTGCTCGCCTCCGGGCCGATGTCGCCCAGCCCCAACACGGCGGTGCCGTTGCTGATGACCGCGACCAAAT
The DNA here is from genome assembly GCA_002469765.1 of Flavobacteriales bacterium UBA7382. Lineage (GTDB taxonomy): Bacteria > Bacteroidota > Bacteroidia > Flavobacteriales_D > Sanyastnellaceae > UBA11663. The sequence continues at coordinate 9,125 of DKNS01000085.1, forward strand.
TGCCCTTGGCGGTGTACTTGTATACGTCCTGGGGCTCATCGGCAATGGCCATGCAGGGTTCCGCCACACCAGGGCTGTACGCCAGGCTGAGGTCGCGCTGTGTGCTGTAAGGCTTGGTGGGGACCACCTCCACCTTGCCTCGGCGGTCGCGGGCATGGTACTCGAGCGCCTCTCGTTTCAAGTTGTTCTGCTGCATGAAGAGACGAAGTTCACACCGAAAGAACACAGAACGGGCGGTTGCCCATCCAAAGGATGCACAACCGCCCGTGCAAATTGTGGGGAACTCGCGCTCAGCGAATCACAAGGCGCTGAGTGGCCAACACGCGGCCTTGGGAGGCCAAACTGACCAACCAAATTCCGTCGCTCAACCCGTCCAAGCTCACCACTTGTCGGGTCACTCCACGTTGAATGCATTCGCTTTTCGCCAATTGACCCACCAAGTTTCGGAACTCGACCACCCCGTCCAAAGCGCGGTCCATGTTCAACGTGACCACATCGGTTGCTGGATTGGGCATGAGACTGCATTCCACGGCGGGCAAGAGCTCATTCACGTTGGCCGTGGCGTCCACCACAAAAGTCACCTCGTGGCACACCGCGTTCGAGGCGTTGCCTGGGGTTTGAAAGCAATAGTTGATCGTGGTGACCCCTGCGACGCCGTTGGGGTAAAAGTCCGCCTTGAAAGTGCTGTTGGTGTCTGCGGGCGCCATGGTGACAAGGGCAGAACCTTGGTCTGACGAAGCCACGGTCCCGAAGGGATAGCACAAGGGCCCCCAGCAGAAGCGCTCGTAAGAACCCGGTGAGGCCGTGTCGTAAGGAAAGTTGAAGGGGTCTGCCATTTCGAGAAACGAACGGGTCACCAACACGTCCAGCGATTCCTCGCCCACATTGGTGACGTCCCAGTATGCCTGCACGTCTGGACTGCTCAACGTGTCGAGGGCCACGTGCACTGTGTCGGGCGCGTTCAAAATCTCCAAGCTGATTTGGGCTTGGGCCACATTCAATGCACCGGCCAGGCACACAGACATGCAAAACATGGAAAGCTGCTTCATACATCAAAGTTAACCCATCTGCAGTCAGGACTCCCGTGCTATTTTTGGCATGAATCGTGCGACTGCACACCAAAACGCCCATGATGAAGACCCCACTTGTCTTGTTGATCGCCGCCCTTTGCATGGCGTTCACCTTCCAAGCCTCAGCCCAAGCCTTGCCCGACGTGGCGCTCAAGGACATAGAAGGCAACACCGTGAATACCTCAGGCTTGGTGGGTGAAGAGGGACCCACAGTCTTTTGTTTTTGGGCCACTTGGTGCAGCCCCTGCAAGCGGGAGCTCAACAACTACGCAGAACTCTACGACGATTGGGTGGACGAAACCGGCGTGCGCATCGTGGCTGTGAGCATCGACGACCAGCGGTCCGTGAATCGCGTGGCGCCCTACGTGAACAGCGTGGGCTGGGAGTACGACATCTTGCTGGACCCCAACCGAGATTTCGCACGTGCACTTAACGTCCAAAACGTGCCCCACACGTTTGTCGTGGACCGCGAAGGCCAAGTGGTTTGGTCGCACAACAACTACGCCGACGGGGACGAGTACGAGCTGTACGAAGAATTGCTGAAGCTCGCCGAATGAACTTGCACATCGTCGCCCGCGGAGCCGGGTTGTGGCTGGCAATGATGGTCGGCGGGGCCACAATGGCCCAAGAACAAGCGCCCGCCCAAGTGTCCGGCAACGTCGGCATTCTGTGGCAGTCCTACGCTGAGGACACCCTCATTGGAGCCGTCGTTCCTCCGTCGAAAACGGGCTACAACGCCTTTGCGAACGTGCTCTACAACCAAGGGGATTTCAGCGCAGGCCTTCGGTACGAGAGCTACTTGAATTCCGTCCTGGGCTTTCCAGGACGTTTCGACGGGAGCGGCGTAGGGTACCGCTTCGCACGTTACGCAGACCGAGACCGGGGCATCGACGTCACCATTGGAAACTTCTACGACCAGTTCGGAAATGGGCTGGTCCTGCGCGCCTACGAGGAGCGCAACCTGGGCATCGACAACGCCTTGGATGGATTCCGTCTCGTGCTCACACCTAAGGACGGCCTGAGGCTCAAATTCATTTACGGCAAGCAACGCTTTGACTTCCGCGACGGATTGATCAACGGCCCAGGCGTGGTGCGGGCTGTGGACGCCGAAGCCGATTTAAACACCCTGGTTGCGGCTTGGGCGGACCGGCCTATGAAGGTGACTTTGGGCACAAGCTTTGTGAGCAAATTTCAGCCAGGCACGTCGTTCAACGTGGACAGCCTGGTCCTTGCGATGCCTCAAAACATTGGGTCGTGGTCTTATCGCTTGAACGCCGTCCGAAAAGGATGGATCGCCAGTGCGGAATACGCAGGCAAAATCAACGATCCCAGTGCAGACAACGGCTACACATACCGCAACGGAGAGGCTTTTTTGGCCACGCTGGGCTTCAGCAAAAAAGGCCTGGGGGTGCTGCTCACCGCCAAAATGGTGGACAACATGAGCTTCCGCTCTGATCGGGACTTGCGGTTGTTTGACCTGCCCATCAACTTCATTCCCGCAGTCACCCAGCAGCACACGTACAACTTGGCCGCCACACTCTACCCCTACGCCACGGTCATCACTGGGGAAACCAGTGCAAGCGCAGAGGTTTTCTACACCATCCCCAAGGGGAGCAAGCTCGGAGGCAAGTACGGCACCAAGCTGAGCGCCAGCTTCTCCGCCGCCAACAGCTTGGACACCACTCAGTACGCCGAGGGAACGCGGGAGCAGGTGCTGTACGGCTACGAGCGCAACAGTTGGGGTCCAGGTGAAGAGTTGTTCGTTCGAGATTTCAACGTCACCGCAAGCCGCAAATTCAACAAGCGCTTCAAGGCCAAATACGCCTATTACCATTTCGATTTCAACACGTCCACCACGCCTGTCACCACAGACTACAAGGGAATTGTGAATGCGAACATCCATGTGCTGGAGACGCAATTCAAAATCAAGCCCAAGCAGAGCCTGCGCACCGAACTGCAAGGCCTTTGGGTGGGTGAAGACCAAGACGACCCAACCTTGCTTCAAGACAAGGGACACTGGGCCACGGTGTTGGCCGAATACACATGGAGCCCCCACTGGTTTGTGAGCGTCTTGGACCAATACAACTTTGGCAACAACGACGAGGCCAAGCGCGTCCACTACATCTACGGAGCTGCGGGCTACATCCAGGGCCCTCATCGCTTGAGCGTGGGGTACGGCAAGCGCCGCGAAGGCATCTTCTGCGTGGGCGGAGTCTGCCGCGCCGTGCCAGCCTCCAACGGCTTCGAAGTCACGTTCACCAGCAGCTTTTGATGGAAGCAATCCAACTTCCCTTATTTTAGTGCCCTGTTTTCTAAACCGAAACCCAAACCTGTTCTCATGAAGAAATTCTTCGCCCTCATGGCTTCTGCCGTGATTTCTGCAGGCGCCTTTGCACAACTCCCTGATGGAAGCGTGGCTCCTGACTTCACCGCCACCGACATCAATGGTGTCGAACACAACCTCTACAGCTACTTGGATTCAGGGTACCAAGTGATTTTGGACTTTTCCGCCACTTGGTGCGGACCATGTTGGGGCTACCACGAAAGCGGTGTATTCTCTGACTTGAATGCCACTTATGGCCCGAACGGCACCAACGAGATTCGCATCATCAAGTTGGAATCCGACGATCAAACAACTGCGGACGACCTCAATGGCACAGGTGCAAACACGCAAGGCGATTGGGTGACGGGGACGACGTACTCCATCATCGACAACGCAGCGAACATTTTCGATGCCTACTCCAACAGCTACTACCCCACCATTTACACTGTTTGTCCCAGCCGCATTCTCAGTGAGTCTGGCCAAGCTTCTGTGGCCGACCACGCTGCCATCTTCCAAGCAAACAGCTGCTCTGCGGCTTCTTTGCCCAACGACGGTGCCCTCGTGGGTTACGCGGGTGAAACCGTGGCCTGCGGCGACGCCCCCATTTCTTTGGCGGTGACGTTGATGAACATGGGTTTGGATGCCTTGACCTCTTGCACCATCACTGCATACGACGGCACCACTGTGGTAGGAAGCACCGACTGGATGGGCAACTTGGACACCTACGCAACGGAAGAAGTGTTGGTGACCACCACCACCATCGATGCCTCCACTGAATTCACCTTTGAAATCACCTCGTCAGACGACAACGTGGAGAACAACGCTGTGGCTTCTGGCTTGGTGAACACCTCTGTGGAAAGCACCAACAACGTGCGCTTCACCTTGAACCTGGATGCCTATCCCGGCGAAGTGGCTTGGGCCATCTTGAACGACATGGGCAACGTGGTGGAATCCGGAGGTCCATACGCCGCAGGCGACGTTGGTGTTGGCTTTGTGTACGACTGGACGTTGGACCTCGGCTGCTACACCTTTGTCATTGAGGATGCCTACGGCGACGGCTTGCACGCCAGCTGGTACAACGGAACTGGCCCTGACGGCGACTTCTCGTTGGACGCCATGGACGGCAATGCCGTGTCGTCAAACTTGCTCTCTTATTCTTCGCCTGATGAGTACGCGTTGATCGAGTTCCCCTTCGAGGTGACCTCTGTGAGCGACGTGGACGAAGCTTCTTTGGTTGAGACTTTGGCCGTGTTCCCGAACCCTACCCAAGGCGTGAGCAACATTCAATTCACCAGCGCTGTGGCTGCCAACGCCACCATGGAGGTGTTCAACCTTGTGGGTGAGCGTGTGGCTGCGCAAGAGTTTGGCACGCTGCCTGCAGGCGCACACCGATTGGAATTGAACCTTGAAGCCATGAAGGCTGGCGTGTACCTCGTCAACCTCAATGCTGGAGGCGAAACCTCCACCATGCGATTGACCAAGCACTGATTCTTCTTTTAGAATCGAATGGCCGGGTGATGTCCTTTGCGGACGTCACCCGGTTTTTTTGTGCCCCCAATCGCAGCGTGCGGGGTATCTTGGTCACTCAACGAGCTCCACGATGAAACAGCATATGACTTTGTACTTCCTGTTGTGCGCAGGATTGGCAAGCGCCCAGCTTCCAGATGGAAGTGTGGCCCCCGACTTCACCGCCACCGACCTGAACGGCGAGGAGCACAACCTCTACAGCTACCTCGACAGTGGATACCAAGTCATTTTGGACTTCTCTGCCACCTGGTGTGGACCATGCTGGTCTTACCACGAAAGCGGCGTACTTGAGGAGCTGTACGACGCCTACGGACCCAATGGCACCAACGAGCTGCGCGTGTTCTTCCTCGAAGGGGACGACGGCACCACCCAAGCGGACTTGGAAGGTACGGGGCCGTCGACCGCAGGAGACTGGATCACGGGCACGCACTACCCCATCATCGACAATGCAGAAAACATCTTTGACTCGTTTGAGTGCACCTACTACCCCACGATTTACACGGTGTGCCCCAGCGGGCTGCTGACCCAATCTGGCCAGGCCACGGTGGCGGGACACTCCTCGTTGTTGCAATCGGCGTCCTGCGCCCCTGCATCCCTCCCCAACGACCCCATGCTTGTGGGCTACAGCGGAGATGAATTTGCATGCGGAGACATTCCTGCGCAGATCTCGGTACGCCTGCTCAACCAAGGTCTGGAGCCGCTGACTTCTTGCGCCATCCAAGTGTCACGGGTGTTGCCCTTCAACCAAACCGAAGTCCTCGACACCTACGAATGGCAAGGCAATTTGGGCACCTATGAATTGGTCGACGCCGCGTTGACCACCTTGGACATCGACGACTTGGAATTGCTTCAATTCGACATCGTTTCCGACGACGACAACCTGGAAAACAATCAAGTGCTCGGCCAAATCCAATTGAGTGAGCAGACGGTGAACAACCTTCAAGTTCGAATCCTCACCGACGCGGCTCCCGAGCAAACGGGATGGTCCATTGCCAATGAAGCAGGAGAAGTCGTGGCGTCTGTCAACCCCGGGACCGAAGATTTGGCGGGCCAAACAGTGCATGTCTGGGACGTGACCTTGGAGGACCTTGGATGCCACACGTTCACCTTGATCGACACGGAAGGTGATGGACACATTGCCGGAGCAGCCAGCCTTGCCGATGTGGGATCGTTGATCGTCACGGGCATGGACGGCGAAACTCCGGTGGGGCAAATCATCCAATTCCAGACCACGGATGAGTTCTCCACCGCGGAATTCCAATTCGAAGTGACCGCTGTGTCTTCGGTGGCCATGCCCACCCAAGCCGCTGCGTTTGGCATTGTGCCCAACCCTGTGGGAGACAACGCCCAGCTCAAGGTGGTGTTGCCGCAACCCTCCAGGGTGACGCTGCACCTTCATGACGCCCAAGGCAGACTCGTGGGACGCCAAGATTGGGGCTGGATGCCGGCAGGATCATCGGCGCAGACTTGGTCGACGGCCCACCTCGAGCCAGGAATGTACCTCGTCACGTGGACGGCCGGCGACAAAACATGGACCCAACGCTTGGTGAAACGATGAAAATCTCCATGACCGGCCTCAGACTTTGGGCTTGTCCGGCGTGCTTGGCCTTGATCGCGTCGTGCGACATGGTTGATGACCCTGTGTTGGATGTCATTCAGCCATGCGAGTTGGACAGCGCGCCGGTCTTTGAACCACTCGCCTCAGATATCCAGCGGGTGCTGCTCGAGGATTTCACTGCACACCAATGCGGCAATTGTCCTCCCGCCGCTGAACTCGCCCACGACCTCGCTGTGGAGCACCCCGGGGTGGTGATTCCACTGGGCATCCATGCTGGGGATTTGGCCAACACCAACGACAACTACCCCACGGACTGGACCTGCGAAGAAAGTGTGGTCTTCTGGAACGACCTCGCATTCCAAGTCAACCCCGTGGGCCGCGTGAACCGACAGGCCGACGAAACCACCGTGAAATTCCAAGACGAATGGGTGGAAGCGGTCGACCTCGAATTGGCCAAGTCGCCTGCGGCAGGATTGCAGATGGACGTGGAATACGACGAAGCGGCCGGCAAGCTGGCCGTGCATGTCCACACCACGTGGTTCGAGGACTTGGAGGGTCAAGCCCGTCTCGCATTGCTGGTGTCGGAGAACCATCTTTTTGGGCCTCAGTTGCACTACGACAACGATCCTGAGTACGTGGCGGATTATGAGTTTGAGCACTTGTTGCGCGGCAGCTTGACAGGTGCGAAGGGGCTTGTCGTGGCCGAAGACGCCGCCGCGGGAGATGCAGAGCAATTGTGCTATGCTTCCACGTGGAATCCAACTTGGGACGCGGTGCACACCGACATCGTGGCGGTGATGACCTCGGACAACGGAAGCGTGATTCAAGTCTTGTCCGCACCTGTGACCGAATGAGGTGCGCCATTGCCACCACATGGATGGCCCTGACGTTTGGTGTGACGAGCTGGTCCCAAGACCAATCGCCGCTTGTGTTCAACGGGGGCTACACCCTCGGATTTTCCGCCGCCCAAGTGCGGGGGGACGGCATTGAGGGCTTCAACAAACTGGGGCTTTACGGCGGTGCGGTGGTGGACATCAAGCGCTTCCAAAACTTGGGGTTCCAACTGGGCATCCTCTACCATGAAAAAGGAAGCAAAAAAGTCGCCAACCCCCGAACTGGCGACTACAGCACCTGGGCTTACAAGTTCTCATACATCGACATTCCCCTTGTCGCTGTGGTCGAACTGTCGGAAGGCTACACCATCAGCACAGGCCTGCAACCAGGCGTGCTCCTCAGCGCGTTGGAAGATGGGTTGGACGGGGGAAGCGTCACGGGAGATTGGTTGGACACGAATCTGCCCATCCGATCTTGGGAACTGAGTTGGGTGGTGTGGATCGGGATGCCCACGGCAAAAGGAGGTGAGCTCTTTTTGCGGCACAGCCAAAGTTTGCCTGGCATTGTCCCTAAGCCGAGCAACCCTGGCCCCAACGCACGTTGGGACGACCGGATGCAAAACATCACGTTGCAGGTCGGCTACACACGCCTCTTGCTCGACCCTGAGCGCTGAACGTCACTCACGCTAACGCAAGCCGTCGTGGACGCCCTGCATCGATACGCTCAGCTTGTCGGCTTCCTCGAGCAACAACAGCCACACGTCCGACATCAAGGCCTCCACAGCTTCTTCCACCTTGTCGATGGCTTGTCGGGCGACCTCCAATTTCCGCTTTGCGTTGGGTGAGGCGCCTTCCTGGATGTCTGGCATCGCGTCGTAGACCTGGCCCATGACCCGGACTGTGACGTGATCGTAACCCACGAAATCTTCAGGGGTCCACAGCATGTCGTGAATGTCGCTCACGCCCTCGGTGAACTGGGTGGACAACGAATCGATCCCCGCGCGCAGGCTGTCGGGCTGGGTCGCCCAAATCGGCTCCATGGCTTGGACCGTTTCGCGCGCCAAGGCCACTTCCTGCATCAGCGAAGCCAACCGTCCAACTTCCTCCTGCACTTCTGCCATCAACGCGACGCCCTCGGCGTGACGCTCCCCGTCGAAAGGCACACGTGGGTCCGCCGCAAGGGTCAACGACACCGTGTCTCGGTGGTCGCCAAGCGTCAGAATCGCAGTGTAGGTGCCTGGCGCGACGCGTGGCCCTCCACCCACGGGATTGTCCTCGTTGTCGAGGCCCCGGCTTGGCCACTTCACACCGTCGGTGTCTCCGCGCCAACCGTATCGCTGCCAGCCTGCCTCCACGTCACGGGTCATGCGTCGCAACGTGTCGCCTTGGGCACTTGTGATCGCCATCGACATTTCTGCATGCACCTCGGCTGTGTCTGGATGCACAAACACATGACCATGGGCATCGCGACGACGGTTCTCCCCTTCCCAGAGGTGATCTGCCATGAAGCGAGAGCCTGCAGGCCTTGGGTTGGGCACTTGATATCCAGTGGCCGCATCGAACGCCAGGAAGGTGGCGTTGAGCACCGCGGCACCCTCGCGGGCCAACGCACGCAGCGGAGACAAGTCCTCCGCCACGTAAGCGGCACGTCCAAAGGTGCCCAGCACAAGGTCCCCCTCCCGCGTTTGAATGACCATGTCGCGCACAGGCACGGCAGGGATGTCGTGGGTCCAACGA
>DKNS01000059.1 GCA_002469765.1 Flavobacteriales bacterium UBA7382
CCGTAAGGACCAGAAATGGTCACCTTGTCACCAGGCTTCTGGGCGAAGACGAACGATGAGCAAATCCCAGGGTTCACCTGCATCCATCCGTTCCGCGCGCGGTCCCAAGGTGGGGTCGCAATCCGGATGTTCAACATCACGATGTTGCCCTCTGCCGGGTGATTGGCCATGGAGTATGCGCGCACAATGGGCTCGTCATTGACCATTTTGAGGTCCCACAAGCCAAACTTGTCCCACTCCGATTGGAAGGTCTTGGGGTCTGGGTGGTGCTCCGGATGGGCCGTGATGTCAATGTCCTTGTAGTCCACCGTGATTGTGGGCACGTCCACCTGGATGTATCCGCCGGCCTCAAAGTCCAGGGTCTCCCCATCAGGCAAACGCACCACGTACTCCTTGATGAAAGAAGCCACGTTGTAATTGGACACCACTTCGCATTCCCACTTTTTGATGCCAAACACTTCTTCGGGCACCTGAATGTCCATGTCCTCCTTCACCTTCACCTGGCAACCGAGGCGCCAATTGTCGGCGACCTCCTTGCGCGAGAAATGCGGAGCTTCTGTAGGCAGGATCGAGCCTCCCCCGCTGTTGACTTGGCATTTGCACTGCACACAAGTGCCACCACCTCCACAAGCCGAAGGAAGGAACACCCCATTGTTGCCCAACGTGGACAGCAAGGTTGAGCCACCTTCCACCTCGAGAGTCTGCTCCCCGTTGATGGTGATTTTGAGCTTGCCCGCAGGCGAGAGTTTGGCCTTCACGAAGAGAAGCAAGCTCACGAGCATCAAGATGACCGTGAGGAAGAAGGCGATGGCCAGAATCAGCGTGGTTGTCATGTCTGATCAGATTTCAATGCCCATGAAGCTCATGAAGGCAATGCCCATGAGTCCGGTGATGATGAACGTGATGCCCAATCCGCGGAGAGGCGCAGGCACGTGGGAGTAACGAATTTTTTCTCGGATTGCGGCGATGGCCACGATGGCCAACCACCACCCCACCCCGCTGCCAAGTCCGAAGACTGTGGCTTCGCCTATGCTCGGGTATTGGCGGTCTTGCATGAACAGTGCACCTCCAAGGATGGAGCAGTTCACCGCAATCAAGGGCAAAAAGATTCCGAGAGCGCCATACAGGGCAGGAGCGAATTTCTCGACAATCATCTCCACGAGCTGCACCATGGAGGCAATGACTGCAATGAACATGATGAAGCTGAGGAAGCTCAAGTCGACATTGACATACTCCGGATTCAACCACGACAAGGCGCCATCCTTGAGCACGTAGTTTTCAAGGAGGTAGTTGATCGGCACGGTGATGCCGAGGACGAAAATCACCGCAAGGCCCAAGCCGTTGGCCGTTTTGACGGTCTTGGACACCGCGAGGTAAGAACACATGCCCAAGAAGTAGGCAAAAATCATGTTCTCAATGAAGATGCCCTTCACGAATATGCTGAGGTATTCCATGGCTTAGTTTTCTTCGATAAGTGCTGCGTTGCGGCTGCGTTGAATCCAAATGATGAGGCCGACTGTGATCAAGGCCATCGGAGGAAGGATCATCAGGTTGTTGTTCTCGTAGAACCCACCTTCAGAGATGAACCAGCTTGAGGGCAAGAACTTGACTTGCCCCATGCCTGGCAGTGAGATTGCGCCGCTGCCGAAGATTTCACGGACGATGGAGACCACGAGGAGGATCCAAGCATATCCCATGGCGTTGCCAATGGCATCGAGGAGCGACGGCCCAGGCTTGTTGCCCAAGGCAAAGGCCTCAAGCCGGCCCATGATGATGCAGTTGGTGATGATCAAGCCGACAAAGACCGACAGCTTCTCGCTGATGTCAGGCTGGAAAGCTTTCAGCACCTGGTCCACAATGATCACCAAAGAGGCGACGACCACGAGCTGAACGATGATGCGGATTCGGTCTGGCACCATGTTGCGAAGCAGGGAGATGATGACGTTGCCGCCGATCATCACGAATAACACGGAAAGGCTCATGATCACAGCCTGTTGAAGCTGAACGGTGATTGCCAAGGCCGAACAAATTCCGAGCACCTGCACGGTGATGGGATTGCTGTCGTCCAAGGGGTCCTTGAGGAGTTTGCGGTTCTTTTTGCTGAACAAGCTTTCACGCTTGGTCTCTACCGCGATGTTGGTGTCGGTGCTCATCGTTGGGCGCGTTGAGTTGCGTTGTTGAAGTACTTGAGGTAGATGCCCATGGTGCGGTTGAGCATTTCATCTACGCCCTTGGACGTGATGGTGCCGCCTGTGATGCCATCCACACTGTGCAAATCGGTCAAGGCACCACCTTTCAAGACAGAGAAATAGGTGGGGCCCATTTCCGCAAGGGTCTTGCCTTCAAACTTCTCGGTGAAGAACGATTCCTTGATTTCAGCGCCCAAACCAGGGGTTTCCGTTTTGTGGTCAAACTTGGCTCCGTAGATGGTCTGCATGTCGCCCTCAAGCGCCACGTAACCCCAAATAGGCCCCCAAAGTCCAGACCCCACCATCGGCACTACGTAGTAGGTTTGACCTTCTTTTTGGCATTCGAAGACAGGGAATGTCAAGTCGTCTGCATTCGTCCAGGAGAGGTCCCCTTTGGCCGGCTTATGAGAACGATAGTCCTTCTTAATGTCGATGTTGAAAGGATCGGTCGCGTCAGTGGTGCTCACCTCGCCTTGTTTCACCGACACCTGCGCGCCGGATGCGTCGATGGCGACACGTGAGGCCACATACTCCGCAAAGAGCTCCTTTGCATTGTCACGCTGGGAGTCCACTTTGATGGCCCCAAGGATGTCCATCATCTTTTTGTCGGCCGCGTTGGCTTGTTGGAGGGGCTTCAGTGAGATGGACGTGGCCGCAAGGGCCGTCCCCACCACGACCACCATCACAATGGCAAAGCCAAAGGTGTAGCCGGTTCCGTTTTTGTTGATCGCCATGGTTGTGCGTTTCGTTGCGTTAGATTAGGCTGCAGCCACCGTCAATCGCTTCTCACGGCGCTTGATGTTGGCTTCAATCACGTAGTGGTCAATGAGCGGAGCCATGACATTCATGAACAGGATGGCCATCATCACCCCTTCCGGGTAGGCTGGGTTGAAGACGCGGATCATGATGCTAAACAATCCACCGAAGAACCCATACCAGAGTTTGCCGGTGTTGGTTTGGGCCGCACTCACAGGATCGGTGGCCATGAAGACCATGCCAAACATGAAGCCGCCCATCACCACTTGGTGCACGGGGTTGATGGTCATGTACGCGTTGGCCCCAATCAGGTTGAACAACACACCCATCACGAGTCCGCCTGCCAAGAAGGAGGCAATCACACGCCAGCTTCCGATGCCGGTCCAAATGAGCATGGCCGCACCAATCAAACAGGCCATGGCAGAAGTTTCTCCCACAGAACCTGGGATCAGTCCCAAGAAACAATTGCTCAAAGAGAACAGGCCGCCGTCCGCGAACAACGACATGGTGGCTGCGCTCGCCTCTGAGGCCGCAGTGCCCACGGTGCCAGCGAGGTGGCCCAATGCCGTGGCCCCGGTGTAACCGTCGACAAGCATGCCTCCCGCTTTGCTGGTGGCCACGTCGTGGATCCAAATTTCCCCACTCAATTGCTTGGGGTAGGCAAAGAACAAGAAGGCACGTGCCGTGAGGGCCACGTTCAAGATGTTCATGCCAGTGCCTCCGAAGACTTCTTTCGCCACGACGACGGCAAATGCCACAGCAAGAGCCACCATCCAAAGGGGGACATCCACGGGCATGATGAGCGGAATCAGCATGCCCGACACGAGGTAGCCCTCGTTGATGCTGTGCCCACGCATGCCGGCGAACAAAAACTCAATGCCCAAGCCTACGCCGTAGCTGACCACGATCAGTGGAATGACTTTCCAAGCACCCACAAGGACATTGGCAAGGATGTCCGAGGATTGACCCAGGCTCAGATGGTACTGATGTCCGATGTTCCACATGCCAAACAACAGGCAGGGAATCATGGCCACAATCACCAAGAACATGGTGCGCTTCAAGTCGATGCTGTCCCGGACGTGCGACCCAGCTGAGGTCACGTGCCCTGGGGTGAATGCAAACGTCTCGAGAGAGTCGAACACCACCCAGAAACGCGACAACTTGCCGCCTTCTTCAAAGTGTGGTTTGATCGATTGGATGAGGTTGTGAATGGCTTTCATATCGTCAGACTTTATCCAAGTTCCACTTTCAAAGCGTCCAGCCCCTCGCGCACGAGCGACTGAACAGGAATTTTCGAGGTGCACACGAATTCGCATAGGGCGAAGTCCTCGGGCGCAACTTCATATATGCCCAGCTTCTCCATCGCATCGATGTCGTTCACCATGATGCTCTTGACGAGATGAACTGGGTAGATGTCAAATGGGAAGACGGCTTCGTACTGACCGGAGACCACAAAGGCACGATCTTCTCCGTTTTGGTTGGTGTCCAAAGTGAAGGTCTTTCCCTTTGGCATGAGCCAGGTGGGGTACGCTCGGCTGGCGGAAAATTTGTCCAGTCCTGGGCTCAACCATCCTTCCGTCAGCATGAACTTGGGGTCGTGCCCTTCTGGCAACGCCACCACCTGGGTGGCGAAGGCACCCAAGTAACCGTCCATTCCTGCTGTGGTGCCCGTAAGCACGCTGCCGCTGATGACGCGGGAGCCATCGTTGACCTTCAACCCAAGGTCGGCGAGCTTGGCGCCTGAGACCGTCTTCAGGTGACGCGGGGACTCCATCTCGGAGCCACAGACTGCCACCACGCGTCGAGCGCTGTATTTGCCCGTCTTCAAGAAAGCCCCAAGGTTGATGGTGTCTTGCAAACCCAAGGTCCACAAAACCTCGCCTTTGTTGATGGGGGCGGTGTGATGAATCTGCACGCCCACATTCCCGGCTGGGTGCGGCCCTTGAAACGATGTCGTCTTGCAATTCTTGATTCCGGCCAGGGCGCTGTCGCCCGCCTCAAGGCCGACGTGCACCCCACCCGATCCTGCGAGATCTGACAAAGCGTCGAGGCCGCGCTGGAGGTTGTCCAACTGGCCTTCCAGCACCACCGCGGTTGAAGCCGCCATGGGAGAAGAATCAAACCCACTCACATAGATGGCGCGGGGGGTGTCTGAGGGATTGGCCAACACGTCAAATGGACGCTGGCGGAATCCCGCGAACACACCCGCTTCCGCCAAGTGGGCCACAAGGGCGTCCCGGTCTCCTCCGCTCCACACCCCAAAATCGCGGTGCTTTTCTTCACCAGAGGCCTCCACCACGACGGACATGATTCGGCGCTTGGCGCCTCGGACCACTTCCTTCACGGTTCCAGCCACGGGGCTCACGACTTTCACCGTGGTGAATGTCTTGTCGTAAAGCAACGCGGCACCCGCGTCGACGGCGTCGCCCGCTTTGACAGCAAGTTTGGGGGTCAATCCCGGATAATCAGGAGGTTGGATGGCCACCAACTTTGGCGCAGGCGCGGCAGCACATTCAGTGGAAGGAGCTCCGGCCAAGCGGATGTCAACTCCTTTTTTGATTCGCAAGGTCTTGGACATGTCCAATCGGTTTTCGGGGCGCAAAGGTAGCCCCCACAACTCAAAAGAACGGACCAAGACAACACGCGATTTATCCATGGTCGCAAGGGCAATTCCTGAAAGGATTTGCGACGAACTTTGGGGCATGACTTTCAGCTGGCACCTCTCCCAAACACATTCCAGGCTGCTGACCCTGGCCTTGGCATGGGCCAGCGCGACGATGGCAGGCGGACAAACTTCCACCTTCCCAATCCTACCTGTCGACGACGCACGCATCCAGGCCGTGACCTTCCACCCCGTGGGTCAACCCATCGCGCCACCTGTCATCTCATTGGCGCAATCCCAAGAACAAGGCGTGCTGGAATTGCGGTTCGACGACATGACCGGGGAGTACACGACTTGGGAAGTCCAAATCGTCCACTGTGACCGTCACTGGAAGCCTTCCGACCTTCATCCCAGCGAGTACCTGCAGGGTTTCTACGCCACCCCCATGTCCGACGACGAGGCAAGTTTCGGAACCAAGGTGGACTTCACGCACCACCTCTTGCGGTTGCCCAACGAAGACATGAGATGGACCCTAAGCGGGAACTACCTCCTCCAAATTGTCGATCCCTACGACCCCGAACGACCTCTGGTACAACGCCGCTTTGTGGTGTTCGAAGAGTTGTGCGATGTGGACGCCAAGGTGGGCGAACCGTCGGATTTGGCCTTGGTACGCAGCCACCAAGAGGTGCACTTCACCCTGAAAGAACGGAACTACAGTTTGTCGGACCCGTACGACCGGTTGACCGTGACCGTGGTGCCCAATTGGACCTGGTCGCGCGCCATCACAGGTCGGGAACCGAGATTCGTCAAAGGCACTGAGATCGATTTCACCCGTTCTGGCTACGTGTTTGAAGGCGGCAATACGTTCCGATTTGTGGACCTCAAAGGCCTGGAATTTCGCGCGCGAGGCGTGGCCCGGCTGGAAGAACATCCCAACACGTGGCATTTCTGGCTGGAAACTGACGAGCGGCGCACCTACGACTACTTCGGTGGAGGCCAAGACATCCACGGAGCCTCGGTGACCCACAACGACCGACTCGACCCCTACACCGGAAGCGACCACGTGTGGGTGCATTGGGCCTTGGACACCCGCCATCCGCTGGCTGAAAGGGACATCTATGTGGTGGGAGCGTTGAGTCAATACGAGTGCCGGCCTGATTTCAAAATGACCTACGATGCCGACCGCGGCCTCTACACCCTGGACCAAACCCTGAAGCAGGGCTACCACAACTACCAGTACGTGGTGCGGGAACAAGGCGACCGCGACTCGGCGGGTCAACTCCTGGACGTGGAGGGAAGCCACGCCCAAACCAACAACCTTTACACCCTCGTGGTGCATTATGAAGACTGGGAAGGCTACCACCGCGTCGTCGGCCTTTCACAATGGGAAAGCCATCCATGAAACAACTGAACATTTGGATCACAGGAGCCTCCAGTGGCATCGGGAAAGCATGCGCCTTGACCTTGGCCGGAGCAGGCCACCGCATTCTCGCCTCCGCGCGATCTCAAGCCCCCTTGGACGCTTTGGCAGATGAAGCCCAAGGGTTGACTGGCAATGTGTCCACCCTCCCTTGTGACGTCACCGACGTTGAATCTGTGGCCCACTGCGTCCAATGGATGTCCGAACATTGGAGAGGGTTGGACGTGGTCATCCCCAATGCTGGCATCGGGTACTTCGACCCATTGGAGTCTGCGAAGCTTCAAGAGTGGCGCGCGATGGTGGACGTCAACGTTGCAGGAGTGCTCAACACGTTGCACGCGACGTTGCCCATGCTGCTCACCTCGAAAGGTCATGTGGTGAACATCGGGTCGCTGGCCGCCCGTCAGGTGTTCCCCAACAGCGGCATTTACTGCGCCACCAAGCATGCCGTCCTCGCCATTTCTGAATCGCTAAGGACAGAGTTCAAGGGACGCTTGGCCATCACCACGCTCAACCCCGGCGCCGTCAACACCCCCTTCATCGACCGCACCACCAACGACGACTTGCGGGCCAACTATCGACCTCAATTTGACGTCGGAATGGCTCCTGAATACGTGGCGGAAGCTGCGCTCTTTGCCGTGGAAAGCCGAGGCAAAGGCATTGTCAGCGAACTCACCATACGTCCAGACACAAGATACTGATGACGTATAATTTAAGAATGATCACATCGTCCAAAGGTTGGGGCGGGCTGGAACGCAATTTGTTGGTTCTTGCACAGTGGATGGCACAGGCTGGACATAGGGTGTCCTACGCTGCCGTAGAGGGCTCTCCCAGCTGGCACCAAGCACCGTCATTTGGGTTGACACCTGAGGCCATTCCTCATCATCCTCGGCGCGCCACCGTGCTCGACGTGCGCAGGTGGAAACACATGGCCCGTGAGGCCGACCTCGTGTGGATCAGGGCGCCGCGCGATTTGGACGTGGCCAGCCGTGCATGCCGCCAGACTGGCACCCCCTTGCTGGTGCAGCAAGCCATGCAAATCACCAAGCCCAAAACCCTGTGGTGGCACAAGCGCCGGTACAGGATGGTCGATGCATGGGTCAGCGGACTGAGGTCTTTGCAGGCTGAAGCCATCGAGAACACACCCCTCGAGGCAGTCCAAACCCATGTCCTCCCCTTGCCCTTGGCTTCGAGGTGGTTCGACACAACCCGAAAGGACACCAAGACGGCCCGTCGCGACCTTGGCTTGACGATGGCTGAAGATCGTGTGCTGCTGGGCACGGTGGGGCGGCTGGATCCTGCAAAAGGTCAACGGCTCGCCCTCCGCGCGCTGGCGCAACTTCCAGACCACATCCACTGGTTGTTTGTCGGAGACAACACTGTCAACAACGGCGTGGACGAGGAGACGTACCTGAAGCAACTGGCCGCTGAGGCCGACGTCTCGGACCGGGTGCATTGGCTGGCTGGACGGGAGGATGTCCTCCCGGTCTACGACGCCCTGGACGCCTTTGCCATGACCAGCCAAGCCGAAACGATTGGAACGGTCACGCTCGAAGCCATGGCACGCCGTGTGCCTGTGGTTGGATCCCTGGCCGGCGGCACTGTCGAACTTTTGGACTCAGGTCGCGGAATCGGGTTTGAAACCCAAAACACCCAAGACCTCAAGCGCGCTGTTCTCGAAGTCCTTGAGATGGACACAGACGCGACAGCCCACATGTGCAAGCTGGCCCAGAACCACGCGATGAAATCGCACCCAAACACCCTGGTTCCTGCCTGGAACGACTTGCTTGACCAGACCATTCGGTCGGCACGGAAGGCTTAAGTTTGCGGCCACCATGAGCGCTGCCATCCAAGATCAAATCCAACGTCGTCGCACCTTCGCGATCATCTCGCACCCGGACGCCGGCAAAACCACGTTGACGGAGAAGTTTCTCCTTTTTGGCGGCGCCATCCAAACGGCTGGTGCGGTCAAGAACAACAAGATCACCAAATCCGCGGCGTCAGACTTCATGGACATTGAACGCCAGCGCGGCATTTCGGTCGCCACATCGGTCATGGCTTTCCACTACAAAGACATCTTGGTGAACCTGCTGGACACCCCAGGGCACAGGGATTTCGCCGAAGACACCTACCGAACGTTGACGGCGGTGGACAGCGTCATTTTGGTCATCGACTGCGTCAAAGGCGTGGAGCCCCAGACCGAGCGCCTCATGGAAGTGTGTCGCATGCGCAACACGCCTGTGATTGTCTTCATCAACAAAATGGACCTGGAGGGCCGCGACCCCACAGATTTGCTCGACGAGGTGGAAGCCAAGCTGAACATCCAAGTGCGTCCGTTGTCTTGGCCCATTTCTCAGGGACACACCTTTCAAGGGGTGTACAACTTGTACAACAAAAGCTTGCGCTTGTTCCAAGCAGACAAAACCAAGGTCGCCAAAGACGTGGTCGCCATCGAATCCCTCGACGACAGCGCCCTGGACGACCTCGTTGGAGAACACGCCGACACGCTGCGCGAGGACGTGGAGTTGGTGGAAGGCGTTTACGACGCGTGGGATCAAGCCCCCTATCTGGAAGGGAAAATGGCACCCGTCTTCTTTGGCAGCGCCGTGAACAACTTCGGGGTGCAGGAAATGCTGGACACTTTCATTGACATCGCGCCAAATCCCAAGCCGCGAGAAACGTCGAGCCGCGAAGTGGCGCCCGACGAGTCTAAATTCACGGGGTTCATCTTCAAAATACACGCGAACATCGACCCCAAACACCGCGACCGCATCGCCTTCTTACGCGTGTGCTCAGGCAGCTTCAAACGCAACACGTTCTACCAGCACACGCGTCTGACCAAAAAACTGAAGTTCGCCAACCCTGCCACGTTCCTCGCCCAAGAAAAGAGCGTTGTGGAAGAAGCCTGGCCCGGCGACGTGGTGGGACTGTACGACACAGGCAACTTCAAAATCGGCGACACGCTCACCGAAGGCGAAGACTTGCAATTCCGAGGCATCCCAAGCTTCTCACCGGAAATCTTCAAGGAATTGGTCAACAAGGATCCCATGAAGAGCAAGCAGCTCGAAAAAGGCATCCAGCAGCTCACCGACGAGGGCGTGGCCCAGTTGTTCATCCGCGAAGCGGGCAACCGAAAAATCGTGGGCACAGTGGGAGAACTGCAGTTTGAGGTGATCCAATACCGGCTTGAACACGAGTACGGTGCCAAATGCGAATTCCAAGCCAAGCCCTATTCCAAGGCATGCTGGATTGAATCGGACAACGAAGACAAACTCGCGGAATTCCGACGCATCAAGGCCCAGGACATTGTTCGCGACAAGGACGGACTCGAAGTGTACCTCGCGCCGTCGCAGTTCATGCTGAACATGGAAATTCAGAATTTTCCAGAAATCACCTTCCATTTCACCAGCGAATTCAAGACGGCACAAGAAGAGCGCGCTTGATGCGTTGTACCTTCCACTCCGCATGAATTCCGTGCCCTTTCGCCTCGCATTTGTGTGCGCATTCACCCTGTGGATGGGCCATGCCGCGTCATCCCAAACCGACAGCATGCCCCCCCAAGTGTTGCAAGTCAGCGGCTTGGTGGTCACTGGCGATTCCCTGTCTCCCCTGCCCTATTGCACGGTGTTCAGGTCGCGGGACCGCAGGGGCACCATGACCGACGCCCGTGGGTTTTTCAGCTTGCCAGCCTTGACAGGCGACACCCTGGAGTTCTCAAGTGTGGGGTATGTGACCCAACAAGCTGCCATTCCTGAAGGTGGAGAGTTGGCACGTGTGAACCTCGTCCAACCAATGGGCCGCGACACCGTCGCCATGAAAGACGCGTTTGTGTATCCGTGGCCCAGCCGTGAGCGCTTCCGTCAAGACTTCTTGGCCCTCGGTTTGCCCAACCAAGGCCTCGATCCTGCGTGGGACTCCCCCATGGACCCCATGGACGTGTACGACCGCTTGAGTGAAGTGGGCCGCGACGGACAGTCGACGTCGTCGGACGTGTTGGCCGCCCGGGCCCAACAAGCCGGGTACGCCGGACAAGCGCCGCCTGTAAACTTGCTGAATCCCGTGGCGTGGGCCCAGTTCCTTCAAGCGTTGAAATCTGGCGATTTGCGCAAGCAATGAATTCTAGGAGCTGTCGCATTTTCGTGGCGTGTTGGCTCGGCATTGCAGCTGCCAGCAGCGCTTGGGCCCAAGGTTTCTTTCTGACCGGCGAAGTCCAGGACACACAAGGCTCCCCACTTCCAGGCGCAGCGGTCTTGATCAAGGATCACCTTCGTCTTGGCGTGACCACCAATCCGGAAGGCCAATACCGCATCGAGTTCCCCCATGCCGGCCCTTGGACCGTCCAAGCATCGTTCGTGGGACATGCTTCTGAATCGTGGTCCTTGACGTTTGAAGACGACTGGGTGCACCACCGCTTCAGGCTTCAACCTGGGACCAGCTTGCAAGAAGCGGAGGTGGTTGGCGACGGCCGCCAAGACGTGACTGTGCAACGCATCGACCCCAAACTGGCGGGCAAGGTCCCCACCCCACGAGGCACAATCGAGGACGCCTTGCTGCAAGCGCCTGTGAATTTCACCTCCGAACTGAGCAGCGCGTACAACGTGCGGGGCGGTTCGTTCGACGAGAATTTGGTCTACGTCAACGACATCGAGGTGTACCGTCCGTTCTTGGTGAGGAGCGGTCAACAAGAGGGTTTGTCGTTCGCCAATCCAGACATGGTCGACCGCATCGAATTCAGCGCAGGTGGGTTCGAAGCCAAGTACGGTGACAAGCTCAGCTCGGTGCTGGACATCCATTATCGCAAGCCCACCGAAGCGCAAACACGGGCAACTGCCAGCGCACTTGGCGCCCAGCTTCAACACGACCAAGTGATGGGACCGGTGCGCATGAACGTGGGACTCCGCTACAGGAACAACAGTTACATCCTGTCCACCCTGGACGAGCGCGGTGAGTATGCCCCCACCTACCTCGACGGCCAGTGCTACCTGACTTGGGACCCCGATGGATATGGACCCTGGGAACTCCAAGCCCTCGGCGTGTATGGCCGGAACGATTACAGCTTCTTGCCGGCCACCCGAGAAACCAACATCGGCACGGTGAACCAAGCTGCCCGATTGACGGTGTACTACGACGGACGCGAAGAGTCGGGTTACGAGACGGGGTTTGGCGCCCTGGCGGCGGAACGTCGGACCGAGCAATCACGCATCCGCTTCATCCAGTCCATCTTCCAAACAGCCGAGCGCGAGTCCTTTGACGTCCTTGGCCAATACTTCCTCAGCGAATTGGAGCGCGACCCAGGCGGAGACACCTTCGACGAAGGCCAAACCTTTGGCGTAGGCGGATTCCTGCAGCACGGCCGCAACCAATTGTGGGCGCGCGTGGTCAGCTCTGCGCTCAAGGGGAGCCACATCCTGGAGCACCACCACGTGGAATGGGGGGTCAAACACCGCATGGAGACGTTCGACGACGTTGTGTCCGAATGGAACGTCGTGGACTCGGCGGGGTTCTTCGCCCCACATCCCGCGGACAATTTGGGCTACCTCGACCCCGCCGATCGCCCAAACCAGGTCATCGCCCTTCCGTATTACGTGTCCGAGCACAACCTCGTCTCCGCCCACCGAAGCACCGCCTTCGTCCAAGACACCTGGGCGCGCGAATCCTCTCGGGGCGACCTTCGGGTCCATGTCGGCGCGCGGGTCCAGCGGTGGTCGGTCCTGACCCAACCCGCTGCAAGCCTCAGAAACACCCACGTGGTGGGTGGCCCGAGGGCCAACGTGTCCTTCGTCCCGGCGACCATGGCCCAAACCGTGTTCCGCGTGTCTGGAGGGTACTATTACCAGCCTCCATTTTACCGTGAAATGCGTGGATTGGACGGGCTCGTGCGGGACGACGTGTCGCCGCAGCGTGCCATCCACGCAGTGGCAGGGGTTGACCACGAGTTCACCTCCAAAGGGCGCCCCTTCAAATTTGTCGGAGAGCTCTTCTGGAAAGACCTGGACAACCTCATTCCTTACGAGATTGAAAACGTCAGACAACGCTACTACGCCACGAACAACGCCTCAGGCTACGCCACTGGCGTGGACATGATGCTCAACGGAGAATTCATCCCAGGCGTCCAGAGTTGGTTGCGCATGTCGGCGCTCAAAACGGAGGAAGACTTGGCCGACGACAGCTATGAGCAATACTTCAACGCCGACGGATTTCAAGTCGTGCCTGGTTACCACAGCGGTCCGTACTCGACCATCACCGACACCGTGGTGGTCCTCCCAGGCATGATTCCTCGCCCCGCGGACCAACGTTTCAGCTTCAGCCTTTTGTTTCAAGACGAGATGCCGCGCAATCCGGACTACAAAGTGTTGCTCAGCCTCTTCTATGGCAGCGGGTTGCCCTACGGACCGCCTTCGTTCAACCGTTATCAGGACGTGCTTCGCACCCCAGCCTACCGCCGTGTCGACGTAGGCTTCTCCAGGGCGTTGTTCAGCGACGACACCAACCGTGACGGACTCATGTCCATCGAGGTCTTCAACTTGTTGGGAATCAACAACACCATCAACCACAACTGGATTCAGGATGTGAACGGCCGTTACTACGCCGTGCCCAACTTCCTAACTGGCCGCAGGCTGAACCTGAAATTTACAGTCTCGTTCTGACCTGACTTAGGCGCGAGTTCACGCTTGAATCCTGGCCAAAAAGGTGTCTTCGTCCACGATTGGGACCCCGAGTTTTTCTGCTTTCGCCAATTTGCTAGGTCCCATGTTGTCGCCGGCCAAGACCATGGTCGTCTTGGAACTGATGCTGCCCACCAAACGTCCCCCGTGGGCGGTCACCGCAGATTTAGCCTCGTCGCGGGACATGGTGGCAAAGACGCCACTGACCACCACGACTTCCCCATCGAGGGCGCTCCCCGTTGGCGTTTCCGGGACAACTTCGGTTTGGATGCCGACATCAACAAGCCGTTCCACAACCTCCTGGAACACTGGGTCTGCGAACTGGGACACCACGCTCTCCGCGATGACGGGGCCAATCCCCTCCAGCGCCACAACTTCTTCCACGGTCGCGTGGGCCACCTTTTCGAGGGAGCCCAAGCTTCGAGACAACAACTTTGCGACCGTCTCCCCCACATGACGTATGCCCAGCGCAAACAAGACTCGCTCGAAGGGGACGGCTTTGCTCTGGGCCAAGCCCTGAAGCAGGTTGTCCACCGACTTTTGAGCCATGCGCTCCAAGGGCAACAATTGATCTGCGGTCAAAGCATAGAGGTCCGCCACGTCACGGAGCAGACCGGCTTCCACCAGCTGCGCCACAGTCTCTTTCCCAAGTCCTTCCACGTTCATGGCTTTCCTCGAGATGAAGTGCTCGATGCGGCCGCGCACTTGGGCAGGACAATCGACAGTGTTCACGCAATAATGCTGGGCCTCGCCCTCCACGCGATCCAACATTGCCCCGCACTCCGGACAGGACGAAGGGAACACCAACGAAGGTGGCGCAAACAGCCCTTCCGCGTGGGCTGTCTCACGGTCAACACCCACAACCTTTGGGATGATTTCCCCGCCCTTTTCCACGAAGACCATGTCGCCAATGCGGAGGTCCAACTTGGCGATTTGGTCGGCGTTGTGCAAGCTGGCATGCTGCACGGTCGTCCCTCCAAGTTGCACCGGATCGAGGTCGGCCACAGGCGTCACAGCCCCGGTCCGTCCTACCTGGTACTTCACATCCACCAACGCGGTGCGAACGCGTTCGGTTTCAAACTTGTACGCCAGCGCCCATCGGGGGCTTTTGGCCGTGTTTCCCAGCCGCTTTTGGTGGTCGTACCGGTTGACTTTGATGACAATGCCATCGATGGCAAAATTGAGATCGCGACGAGCCTTGTCCCAATGTTGGACAAAGGCCATGATGCCGTCCACCGTCGTGGCAACTTCCAAACTCTTGCCTCGGGGCGGCCTGAATCCCCAGGCTGCGGCACGCCTGACGGCCTCGCTGTGGCAATCCACCCCAAGCTCCTGCATGGCGCCTCCGTCGACGTTGTAAAGCATGCAATCCAAGGGGCGATCTGCCACCAAGCGACTGTCTTGGAGCTTGAGGGTTCCTGCCGCGGTGTTTCGGGGGTTGGCAAACTCTTGCTCGCCGGATTCCTTGCGCAACTGATTGAGCGCATTAAACGCATCCCACGGAAAAAAAATTTCTCCTCGGATTTCGAGCTCGGCTGGAGCCCCCGGAAGGAGCTTCAATGGAACCGTTCGAATGGTGGCGACATTGGTCTTGACGTCCTCGCCCACCGCGCCGTCTCCCCGTGTGAGGGCACGCACGAGGGCGCCATTCTGGTACCACAAGCTGATGGCAACCCCATCGTATTTGAGCTCCATTGCAAATTCAACTTCCTCCCCTGGCAAAGACGCTTGAACGCGCTTCGCCCATTGGGCCACCTCTTCGGCTTTGTAGCTGTTGCTCAACGACAACATGGCGTGCCTGTGGGGCACTTTTTCAAACTTTTCGGTGAGGTCCCCTCCCACACGTTGCGTCGGCGAATTCGCGTCGTAGGCTTCAGGATTCTCCGACTCCAATTGGACCAATTCTTCCAACAAGACGTCAAATTCCCGGTCGGAAATCGAAGGCGAAGCAAGCACATAGTACTTGTGGTTGTGGGCATGCAATTCAGCCCGAAGTGCTTCAATCCTGTGGAGGGCGTCCATGGAATGAAGGTACCTCAAGTCGGGCCACAACATGCCTCTGCCTTCCCTGCAAGTCTTTTAGGATTTCCACGTGTTTCCAACGACCTGTCTCCACCAAGAGCGCGGCCACGTCACCGGCATGGGCGTGGTGACATTCCATGCCAAGCCACCCCTGATCCGCGAGACCACCTTCGTCACACCATCGCTCAAGGGCCCTGTAGAACAGAAGCGGATCCTCGTCGGGCACAAACAGCGCCAAGCCAGGCTCATGGTCCACGACCCTGGCGTGCATGTCGGCGCGTTCTGCCGCAGGGATGTATGGTGGATTGGACACAACCAGATGGAAGGGTGCACTTGGGCGCGACGCGTCGAGCAGATCGTGCGCCCCTGTCGCCACCTGCAGGTCTTGGTCAACGGCGTTGGCCCGGGCCACTTCCAAGGCAGGCTCGCTGACATCCCAGGCGTCCACTTTCGCACGTGGCACGCGTTTTTTCAAAGACAAGGCGATGCAGCCGGAACCCGTGCACCAATCCAAGGCGCGAGGAACGCGTTCAGAAATGGACGCGAGCTTCTCAGCCATCCAAACAACGAGCTCTTCCGTTTCAGGACGGGGAATGAGGACATCTGGGGTGACGCGCAGCGCCATCCCATCGAACCACGCTTGCCCCAGGACATGCTGCAACGGCTCCCCTGCCGACAATTTCGATGCCGACAGGGCCAAACGGTCCAATTCAGACTCTGACCAAAGCCGTCCATCGGCCAACCTGGCGCCCCTCGGTTGGCCCGACTCGAAGTTCATCAAGCGATGGACCATGCCCGTGCGCTCTTCAGGTTCCACGCTGTTCAGCCGGCCCAACAACCAACGTCGGACTTCTGACTCGACGTTGGACAACGGCCATGGGCCCATGCCCCGTCGAACAACTCCGCTCACCCCTTTGCGGGGTTGGCCGCCTGAACCAACAATTCTGCGGTGGCCCGGTTGGTCGCCAGGGCGACGTTGTGCACGTCACACTGACGCAACAGCATGTTCACGTCTGGTTCGTGGGGGTGCTTGCCCATTGGGTCCCGGAAGAAGATGACGGCGTCCAACAGGCCTTCGGTGATGAGGGCTGCAATTTGGGCATCTCCCCCAAGGGGACCGGAAGCCAAACGCCGCACCGACAACCCCAACTCGCCTACCCGACCTCCAGTGGTACCGGTGCCCACCAACTCGAGCTTCTTGAACCATGCCTGGTGCGCTTTCACAAAGTCCACCAAGTCGTCCTTTTTGCCATCGTGGGCAATCAACGCAACGCGCTTCAATTCCATGGTTCAAACTTACACCGCATCCTCAAGCGGGTGCGGGGTGAACACCTCAAGATGCGGTGGCAAAGACCGCATAGCTGTGCGGAGCCATGTCTTGACCTTCTTCCCAACCGGTGACATCGAACCCACCCATGACAGGTGAAAGTCTGGCTTCAGGCAAGGAGAGTTTCACGGATTGGACGTGGTCAGACAGGTTCAGCACCACCACCACAGTGCTCTCACCTTTTTGCTTGTAAAACGCGAAGACAGCATCGTCGTTGGACGTGGGCAACAATTGGGGCGCACCGCCAAAGTCGCCATTCCAGAGGGCCTCGCGCGTACGGTTGAGCTCATTCAGCGTGCGGTAGAAGTCAGCTTTTTCATGTCCACCCCACTCCACAGTGTCCTTTTCAAAGAACCGCAGGCGATCCCGGTTGTAAGACTCCTGGCCGGAATACACCAAAGGCATGTCCAGCAAGGTCCCCGCCAACACCGCCATAGCATCACCAGCGTCACCGTAACGCTCTTCCACGGTGCCGTTCCAGCTGTTCTCGTCGTGGTTGGTTATGAACCCCATGCGGTAGGCGTCAGACGCAAAACGTTCTGCCTCTTCATGCACGTAATCGCGCAACACCTGCACGGGCTCATGGCCTTGGGCCACTTGGTTGGTCAGGTGGTGGAAGTGCCATCCGTAGCTCATGTCGAAGGCACGGTTGTGGTGCTCAGGCTCTTCAGCCTCTGCAAGCATGAACACGTCGGGCTTGACTGCCTCAAGTTGGCGGCGGGCCATCTCCCAAAATGGGGTCGGCACCTTCATGGCCACGTCGCAACGGTAGCCATCCACATCGTGGTTTTCCACCCAGTGAACGAGGGCGTCGGCCATGGCAGCATACAATCCGTTGTCCACACCGTTTTCCCAGTCCAGCTGGGCGACGTCCCACCAGTCCGTGCCCAAGGGGGGCTGCAAATTGCCGAGGCTGTCAAGCAAGTAGAACTCTTTGTTGGATTCTGTCCATACGCAGTCGAAGGCACTGTGGTTGGCCACCCAGTCCAAAATCACCCGCAACCCCAATGCATGGGCTTCATCCACAAAACGCTGAAAGTCCTCCAAGGTTCCATAATCGGCATTGACGGCGTAGTAGTCCTGCACACTGTATGGGCTTCCCAATGAAGAACTGCCTGGCTCCACAATGAAATTGCTGACGTTTTCGCCGCCTTTGCGATTGACCTGTCCGATGGGGTGCACAGGCATCAACCACAAAATGTCCACGCCGAGGTCTTTCAACCGACGCAAGTCTGGGATCAAGGCATTGAACGTTCCCTCTGGGGTGTGCTGGCGCACGTTCACCTCATAAATGGTCGCGTTTTTGGTCCAATCGGCGTGCACCAACGCGTCGGCTTGCTCGCCCGATCCCAACACCTCGACCTCGCCCGTTGGGTTGGGACCGCCGCAAGAAGTCAAAACAGTGGCTACGCAGGTCATGAAGGCCAGGGCACGAGTAGGGAAGGTCAATTGGTTCATGGGGTCAATTTGGGAAGGAAAGGTAGCACATTCGTGACTTGGTGTACAATGAACACCAAGCCCTTTTGCCCAAGTTCATGCATTGCCCATCAGAACAACGATGCCTGCCCACCTGTGTCCAAGTCTGGATCTGAGGAAGGCTCGGTAGGGGAAGACAATGGCCTGGCCTTGGACGAAGGCGCATCTGACGCAACGACGACCTCTGTCTCAGCAGCCTTTTGGTACGTGGGTGCGGGTGACGCTGGACTCTTCTCGCGCGCCGCATCTGCAGCACGTGCCGTTTCCAGCTCTTGCTCCAGGGCCGCCTCGAGCTCTTTGACCGGAGGCTCGAGGGTCACCTCCGTCACAGGCAATGCACTGAGCTTGTTACCCAAGGCCCTTACCCCTTTCAACGAGATGAAACCGCGCAAATCCAGAACATCGTCTTCCCGGTCACGAGTGTGCTTGAACCGGCGGTTGTAGCGGATGCGCACATGCGGATGGTGCAGCGTCGAGGCCACCCAAAGCTTGGACTGCTTGTGCTCGCCGATGAATCCCGTGGGATTCTTGCTGAATTCTGGCAAGAACCGCTTGACGTACCATTCGTCCTTCTCCCCCTCATGGTAGACCGCTGAGACAGGACGATCCTCGTCAAACTTCTCGAGGTGAATCATCTTGTCGTCGAAGTGGGTGCTCAAATCGAAGCTCGAGAAAGCGTACGACCCGTCGTCAAGCAACATCAAAATCTTGTCCTCCGCCTTGAAATCGCCCAAGAATCGGCCCCGCTCGTCCCCATTTAGGCGGCGAACGGTGTCGTCGTACCACACTTTTCGTGCACCCAATGTGCTGACGCCCGCCTCTTTCAATTCCACCTTCCGAACCTGGAACTTGGACACCAAGTTGCCTCCAGCCCCGCGCCCCTTGATCGCGACGTCGCTGAAGTTGACGTCGAACTTGACTTTCTTCAACCGGGCTTGGGCGCGCAAAAAGATGGACACCACTTCAGCTTCCCCGTTGGGGTTGGCGGTGAAGTACAGGACCTTGGACTTGGGCGTGCCTTTCGTGATCGGATATTCTCTGTCTCGGGTGATGGACGTGACATTAAATCGTTTGACCATGCTTCTGCCGGTGGCGCCATCGAGGTAGATGACGTTGTAAGTTGTCCGCTTGTCCCCGCGCTTCCAAACTGCGACGTACAGCAAGTTCTTCCCGAAGAACGCCTTGGAAGACACCTTGCTGACTTGCATTGCGCCGTCTTTTCTAAACACGATGATGTCGTCAATGTCGGAACAATCGCCAAGCAACTCCCCTTCAGTCCGCTTCAACCCTGTGCCCACAAAACCTTCCTCAGGATTCCAATAAAGCTTGGCGTTGGCCACAGCCACTTTGCTGCGGTCTATGGATTCGAAGGTGCGGAGTTCTGTTTTACGCTCCCGACCAGGACCGTATTTCTCCTTGAGGCCCTTGAACCAAGAGATGGCGTATTCCGTGAGGTTGGCCATGTGGTCTTTCACTCGGTCAATCTCCGCTTCTAAGGAGGCGATGCGCTCGTCGGCCTTGAAGCTGTCGAATTTGGAAATACGCTTGATCCGAATCTCCGTGAGACGGGTGACGTCTTCGTCAGTCACGTCACGCAGGAGGTGCTTGATGTGCGGCTTCAAGCCTTCGTGAATGGCGGCAAGAATCTCTTCCCACGTTTCACATTCTTCGATGTCGCGGTAGATGCGATTCTCGATGAAAATCTTTTCCAACGACGAGAAGTGCCACGTCTCTTGAAGTTCCCCCAGTTCAATTTCAAGCTCCCGCTTGAGCAAATGTCGCGTGCGGTCGGCGCTGATTTTCAAGATGTCGCTGGCCCCCATGAAGACTGGCTTGTCGTCGAATACGACGCAGCTGTTGGGTGCCAAGCTGACCTCACAGTCGGTGAATGCGTAAAGGGCGTCCAGCATCTTGTCGGGCGACACGTTGCTGGCAAGGTGCACCACCACTTCCACTTTGTCAGCGGTGTTGTCCTCGACCTTCTTGATCTTGATTTTGCCCTTGTCGTTGGCTTTCAAGATGCTGTCAATGAGCGACCCTGTGGTCACGCCATAAGGCACCTCCCTGACCACCAACGTTTTGTTGTCCACCTTGTCGATGCGGGCCCGAACGCGCACCCGATCTCCCCGGAGTCCGTCGTTGTAGTTTTCCATGTCAGCCATCCCGCCAGTCGGGAAGTCCGGGTAGAGCTTGAATCGCTTGTTTTGGTAATGGGCGATGCACGCATCGATCAACTCGATGAAGTTGTAAGGCAAGATTTTGCACGCCAACCCCACCGCGATGCCATCCACCCCGCTTGACAACAGCAAGGGGAATTTGACGGGCAACGTTTCAGGCTCCTTGTTCCGGCCGTCGTAGCTGGAGAGCCATGTGGTGGTCTTGGCATTGAAGAGGACCTCCAGCGCAAACTTGCTCAGCTTCACCTCAATGTATCGAGGGGCCGCCGCACGGTCTCCAGTCAAGATGTTGCCCCAGTTTCCTTGACAATCCAACAACAGCTCGCGCTGTCCGATTTGGACCATGGCGTCCCCGATACTCGCGTCCCCATGGGGGTGGAACTTCATCGTGTTGCCGATGACGTTGGCCACCTTGTGGAATCGGCCGTCGTCCATTTCACGCAAGCTGTGAAGGATGCGTCGCTGCACAGGCTTCAGGCCATCGTGCTGGTGAGGCACCGCACGTTCCAGGATGACGTAACTGGCGTAATCCAGGAAGTAGTCGTTGTACATGCCACGAACCGGGATCACCCGCTCCATCTCTCCAGCTTCTCCGGCCCCTTCTTCACCGGCAAACTCGTCGTCGCGCTCGTCGCGCTCGTCGTCGTGCTCTTGCTCGCTCATGCTTCCGTCAATTCGTCCTTCTCCACACGGAGGTTCTCAATGATGAATTTTTGGCGGTTGGGGGTGTTCTTGCCCATGAAGAACCCCAACATTTCTTGGAGGCTTTGCTCCTTGCCGATGACCACAGGGTCCAAACGGATGTCCTCTCCGATGAAATGGCTGAATTCATCAGGACTGATTTCACCCAAACCCTTGAACCGGGTGATTTCTGCCCGTACTCCCAACTCTCTCAAGGCGGCTTGCTTCTCGCCCTCGTCGTAACAATAGCGGGTCTCCTTTTTATTGCGCACCCTGAACAGCGGCGTTTGCAACACGTACAAGTGGCCTCGCTTGACCAGGTCTGGGAAGAATTGCAAGAAGAAGGTGATCAACAGCAGGCGGATGTGCATGCCGTCGACGTCCGCATCTGTAGAGATGACCACCTTGTTGTAGCGCAACGTGTCCAGGCCGTCTTCAATGTTGAGTGCCGCCTGCAAGAGATTGAACTCCTCATTCTCATACACCACCTTTTTGGTCAGGCCAAAGCTGTTGAGCGGCTTCCCCTTCAGACTGAACACCGCCTGGGTGGCTACGTCGCGGGCTTTGGTGATGGAGCCCGATGCCGAGTCTCCCTCCGTGATGAACAGGGTCGTCTCTTCGTTGCGATCCTTCTTGGCGTCTGTCAGGTGAAGGCGACAGTCCCGCAACTTGCGGTTGTGCAAGGACGCCTTCTTGGCGCGTTCGCGGGCGAGCTTCTTGATGCCCGCGAGGTCCTTCCGCTCCTTCTCGCTTTGGATGATCCGGGCTTGAAGGGCCTGTGCGACGTCGGGGTTTCGGTGCAGGAAGTTGTCCAACTCGCGCTTCAAAAACTCAAACACGAAGCTCTTCAATGTCGGCCGACCTGGTCCGACTTCTAGGGAGCCAAGTTTGGTCTTGGTCTGCGACTCGAAAATCGGCTCCTCCACCTTCACCGCCACCGCCGCCGAAATGCCTCCACGGATGTCTTGGGCGTCGTAGTCCTTGCCGAAGAAATCTCGAACGACCCTGATGTACGCCTCCCGAAACGCCGCTTGGTGCGTTCCTCCTTGCGGAGTGTATTGGCCGTTGACGAAGCTTTGGTAGTCTTCCCCGTAAGCATCTGTATGGGTCAGAGCCACTTCAATATCCTCCCCCGAGATGTGCACAATGGGGTAGCGCAGTTTGCTGTCGAGGCGGTCCTCGAGGAGGTCCTTCAACCCATGATCGCTGCGGAATTTCTCGCCGTTGAGGTAGAGCGTGAGGCCTGTGTTCAGGTACGCGTAGTTCCACAACAACTTCTCCACGTGCTCAGTCCGAAACCGGTAAGCTTTGAAAATCTCGGGATCTGGCTTGAATCTGGTGCGCGTGCCGTTGCGTTTGGTGGTGGACTCCACTTTGGCATCGTCGGTCAGTTCCCCGAGGACAAACCCGGCGCGTTTCATTTGACCTTCCCGCACACTCTCCACCACGAATTCAGTACTCAACGCGTTCACCGCCTTGGTGCCCACTCCATTCAAGCCTACGGACTTTTTGAATGCCCGGCTGTCGTACTTGCCGCCCGTGTTGATTTTCGATACGCAATCGACCACCTTGCCCAGCGGGATGCCACGGCCGTAGTCTCGCACACGCACTTCATCGTCTTTGATCGCCACCTCAATGGTGCGTCCGTGCCCCATGGTGTACTCGTCGATGCTGTTGTCAATCACCTCCTTCAGCAGGACGTAGATCCCGTCGTCGGCGTCCTTGCCGTCTCCCAATTTCCCGATGTACATCCCCGGGCGCATCCGGATGTGCTCCTTCCAATCGAGGCTCCGAATGTTGTCTTCCGTGTATTGGACTTGCTCTGCCATTTCTGCCTCTAAAGTACCGATGACCAACAGGCTTCAACCCCAGGCCAAACCTCAACTTTTCCACACCCCACGCGCCTTTCACTCACCATTCGAACCCTACCTTTCGAGTCATGACAGACCACGTCGACCAACCCAACCACCCCGTGCGCCAATTGGAGCCTGCGGACTTGTGGAATCGATTCGCCGATTTGAACTCCATCCCTCGTCCTTCCAAACACGAGGGCAAGGTCGTCGAATGGCTTCATGAATGGGCCGCCTCCAAGGGCCTTCAATCACTTCAAGATGATGTGGGCAATGTCCTGATTAAGAAGCCTTCAACCCCCGGGTTTGAGGCCCGTAAGACAGTCGTGCTCCAAAGCCACGTGGACATGGTCTGTCAGAAGAATGAAGCCACCGAGTTTGACTTCATGAGCCAAGGCATTCGGATGATCGTGGATGGCGACTGGGTGCGTGCGGATGGCACCACCTTGGGAGCCGACAACGGCATTGGCGTGGCGAGCATTTTGGCCGTCTTGGAAAGCACCGACATTGCGCATCCAGCCTTGGAAGCGCTATTCACCATCGACGAAGAAACCGGCATGACCGGAGCCCTCGGTCTGAAGGGTGGGTTTCTCACAGGGGACATCCTGCTCAACCTCGACACCGAGGACGACGACGAAATCAGCATCGGCTGCGCGGGAGGCGTCGACTTGACGTCCCGTGGCACCTACAACCCTGAAGAAACCGTCAAGGACGGCAACGCCGCATTGACCCTCGTGCTTCGCGGCGCCTCCGGAGGTCACAGCGGCATGGACATCCACAAAGGACTGGCCAACGCCAACAAATTGATGAACCGCGTGTTGCTCGAGGCCCTCGACCACGTCGACTTGCGCGTGGCTGAGATCCACGGCGGCGGCTTGCGCAACGCCATTCCACGGGAGTCGCGCACGACCGTGGTGTTTGCCGAATCTGACCGCGATGCCCTCGTCGCCGCCTTGACCGCATCCGGCGCCACGCTTCAAGCGGAGTACGCAACCACCGACCCCGAGTTGGTGCTCGAATGGGGGGCGGCGGACCTGCCTGCGTTTGTGTTGGGAGAAGACGACCAATACGCCCTCTTGCTGGCCATCCAAACGTGCCCTGTGGGCATTCACCGCATGAGCCCAGACATCGAGGGGTTGGTCCAAACCTCCAACAACCTCGCCCGCGTGGCGGTGGCCGACGGCGCCGTGGAAATCCAATGCTTGAACCGCAGCAGCGTAGACTCGGAGAAAGACGACCACGCCCGGAGCATCGAAGCGGCGTTTGCTCTTGCGGGACTCCAGACTGAGCGCAGTGGCGCCTACCCCGGCTGGACCCCCAACCCTGCCAGCGAGGCCGTGGCGATGTGCCGCGACTTGTATCAAGAGCGCTACAACGAGGCACCACGGGTGCTTGCTTGCCACGCCGGCCTGGAATGCGGCATCCTCGGCACCAACTACGCCGACATGGACATGGTGTCGTTTGGCCCCAACATCCGAGGCGCGCACAGCCCCGACGAATGCGTTCAGGTGAGCTCGGTGCAAAAGTTTTGGGGTTACTTCCTCGAGGTGTTGAACCGCACACCGAAAGCCAACGCATGAGCCAAGCGACCTTACGCCCACTCATCCTCGTCACCAACGACGACGGCAT
>DKNS01000195.1:0-7369 GCA_002469765.1 Flavobacteriales bacterium UBA7382
ACGCAGCCGGAAGAAGTGGCAGAGGCTTACAAAATTCTCTCTGAGATTTCGCCCAATTTCACTGTTGCGGCGGCGTTTGGCAACGTGCACGGCGTGTACAAGCCGGGCAATGTGGAATTGAGACCAAGCATTTTGAACGATTGCCAAAAGCACATCGAAGCGACGTTCAAGACAGGTCCAGAGCCGGTGGAATTTGTGTTCCACGGAGGAAGCGGAAGTTCCCTGGAAGAAATTCGCGAAGCCATTGGGTACGGCACCATCAAAATGAACATTGACACCGACATGCAATGGGCGTTCTTGAGTGGTGTCCGCAACTACGTCAACAGCAAGCAGGATTATTTGGCGGCGCAAATCGGAAATCCAGAGGGAGAGGAGGTCCCCAACAAGAAGCATTACGACCCTCGGGTGTGGTTGCGCAAAGGAGAGGATGCCTTTGTGACGCGCTTGACTCAATCGTTTGAGGATTTGAACGCCACGGGCGCCCAATCCAAGTGAACATGAGTGAGTCCACCACACATTGGAGGTCTTTCCGGTTGGACCAATCCAGCGCGGAAACGGACCTTCAAAGACTGGGCCGGAGCAAAGCCTCCCTAGACGTCAGGGAGGCTTTAAGCCAAGACGACACTCGGTTGGAGACGTTGTCATGGGAATTGCCAGGACTCTATGTGGATGCTTCAAAGCAACGTTGGGACGGCGAGGTGGTGGAAGCCTTGCTCAAATTGGCGGAAGAAGCTGGTGTAAAGCATGCGATTGCCGACCAATTTGGAGGTGATTTGATCAACCACACCGAAGGTCGAGCTGTCATGCACATGGCCCTCCGGGGTCAGGCTTCTGATGCTTACAAAGTTGATGGCCAAGTGGTTATGCCGGGTGTGCTGAAGGTGCGCGGTCGCATGCTCAATTTTGTGGACATGGTCCACGATGCCCATTCTCAAGGTCGGGTGACCGATGTGGTGAACATTGGGATTGGCGGGTCGGACCTAGGTCCTTCGATGGCGTGCAAGGCGCTGCGCAACTTCCACACTGGACCACGGACCCATTTTGTGAGCAACGTCGACGGTGCGCATATCGAGGCTGTGCTGGCAGGTTTGAATCCTGCCACGACATATGTGGTGGTGGTGAGCAAAACGTTCACAACGCAAGAGACCATGGCCAATGCCGCCATTGCCAAAGCCTGGCTCGAGGCTGGTGGGGCCACGCTTTCAGAGCAACTCGTGGCGGTGTCCACCAACCTTGACGCCACGCAGGCGTTTGGTGTGCTCCCATCGCAAACGTTTGGATTTGAGAATTGGGTCGGAGGCCGTTATTCCATGTGGGGGCCTGTGGGCATGTGCATTGCCGTCGCTGTTGGCAGGGCCAACTTTGAGTTGTTCTTGGAAGGCGCCCGTGACATGGACCGCCACTTCCAAAACAAGACGTTGAAAAACAACGTGCCTGTCATGCTTGCGCTGTTGGGGTATTGGAACCAAAACGTCATGGGCTGGCGCTCTCACGCCGTCATTCCCTACGCCGAAGACTTAAGCAGGTTGCCAGCATACTTGCAGCAGGCCGACATGGAGAGCAATGGAAAATCTGTGGGCCGAACTGGCGAACGAATCTCCTGGAATTCAGGTGCAGTGGTTTGGGGTGAGCCTGGCACCAACAGTCAGCATGCGTTTTTCCAATTGTTGCACCAGGGGACTGAAATTCACCCTGTGGACTTTGTGGCATTCAAGGCGCCGACAAGCGGGCATGAGCACATGCATGAGTTGTTGTTGTCCAACGCCATCGCTCAGTCAGAAGCGTTGCTCGTTGGCAAAACTCCCGCTGCCGATCAGCCCCATCGTTCCTTTGAAGGGAATCGGCCCTCGACGTTCTTTTTGTTTGACGCGCTGACGCCAAAAGAGCTAGGTCAACTGATTGCGATGCATGAACATCGAATTTTTGTCCAAGGTGTCCTTTGGGGCATTGCAAGTTTCGACCAATGGGGTGTGGAGCTCGGAAAGGCGCTGGCGAACGCCTTGATTCCTGAAATTCGGGGGGTTGTCGCTGAAGGCCAGCACGATCCATCTACTTCCAAATTGGTTTCGTTGGTCCGGCGTTGACCCGAGTTGGTCGGGAGAATTATTTCATTGGTCTCTGCGTTGTTGGGGCAGTTTGTCGTAGATTTCGATTGGTTCGTGATGCCGCGCTGCGACGTGCGAATCCGCACTGAAACCAAAATCAAACCAAAACCCAATGAAACAATTCTTCACAGCCTGCTTTTTGGCATTGGCTTCCTCCCTGGCCTGGGGAGGATTCGTAGGTGTGGATTACGAGACCGTCGGCGAATCTGAATTCGGCACGACGTACCGTGTTTACGCGACTTTTGACAACTCGACCGATGAATTGGTGGCCGTGTACGCCTTGGAGTCTGCCCCAATGTCATTGGGTGTTTCGACATCATTTTACCAAGACGCATTCGGAGGTGCATTGGCTCAAAATGTCAACCCTTTGTTGTTTGGTTCGTTCCCCTCCCTGGTGTACGACAGCTGGTTTGCCATTGGTTCAGAAGATGCCAGTGGGACCAGCGAGGCACAGCAGGTGGGCATGG
The DNA here is from genome assembly GCA_002469765.1 of Flavobacteriales bacterium UBA7382. Classification (GTDB taxonomy): domain Bacteria; phylum Bacteroidota; class Bacteroidia; order Flavobacteriales_D; family Sanyastnellaceae; genus UBA11663. The sequence goes on from DKNS01000195.1 coordinate 2,573, forward strand.
ATTCCTACTTCAGCACATTTGAAGGTGGGGCAGGCTTCACCATTGACACCTTCATTGGAGGGTCATGGTTTTTGATTCCTGGCCAAAGCGCCGATGCTGTCGCCGGTGGTGACAACCGGGTGTTGGTGGGACAATTCACCACCGACGGTGTGGTCAACATGACCTTGAATTTCCAATGGGACGACGCTGCCTCCAACACCTTCAATGCAGAAGGCTACAGCTTGGTGTTTCCTGAGGTGCCTGTTTCTGGGTGCACGTCTGTATCCGCAGACAACTACAATCCAGAGGCAAATGAAGACGACGGATCTTGCATTTTCGCTGGCCTTTGCGACGGCTTGAGCTATGAGCTCGTGGCTGCTGATCCCCTCGGGACAGGAGAAGACACTTACCGAATCTACGCGAATTTCAGCAGCGACGATGTGGAGGTGACCGCGATGTACGGCACCGACTCAGAGCCTTGGTTGTTGGAAGGCAGCACTTCGTTCTACCAAGATGATTTTGGTTCAGATTTTGGCGGAAGCGTAAATCCACTTCTTTTTGGCGCATTTCCGACGCTGTCTTACGACACTTGGTGGACCATTGGCGCTGAGCCAGGCGATGACGATGGCTTGAACTCTGCCTTCGATGCCGCCATTGATCCATTTGGAGATTGGAACAGTGACGGCGATTTTGTGGTCAACACATTTGTGGGAGGTTCGGTCTTCATTGTGCCCGGCTCGAACTCACAAGGCTTGCCTGTGGACGGCAAGGTGTTGCTCGGTCAGGTGACCACATCAGGCACCACGGCGGCTCTGATCAACTTGCAATTCCGCGACGCCAACCAGGAGTCGTTTTACGCCTCGGGCATGCCATTGGTGTTCCCTGTGGCTGGTGCAGGCTGCAACGACGAACTGGCTTGCAACTACAACCCACTTGACGAGGGCGATGGAGACTGCATATTTCCTGCAGAATTTTACAACTGTGAGGGATGTGTGAACGACACAGACGGAGATGGTGTGTGTGACGAGTTGGAAGTGCTTGGTTGCACTGACGGCTCTGCGTGCAACTTCGATTTGGCCGCCACAGAAGAAGATGGATCATGTGCTCAGTTGGATGAGTGTGGTGTCTGTGGAGGTTCGGGCATTGCGCCGGGCGCATGCGATTGTGACGGCAACGTCATTGATGATTGCGGTGTGTGTGGTGGAGGCAGCACCACCTGTGTAGATTGTGAAGGCGTGCCAAACGGTACAGCCGTGCTCGACGAATGCGGCGTGTGTGGAGGTGACGGAACAACATGTTTGGGTTGCACCAATCCGGCAGCGGACAATTTCGATGCTGATGCCTTGGCCGACGACGGGTCTTGCACTTACGGCAATGGTTTGTGCACGGGACTGAGTTACGACTTGGTGGCAAGTGATCCACTTGGAACCGGGGCCTCGACCTACCGGATTTACGCCAACTTCACCTCATCGGATGTGGAGGTTACAGCGATCTATGGCACCGACACCGAGCCTTGGTCGTTGGTCGGCGACGCACCTTTTTACCAAGATGGCTTTGGATCTGATTTTGGAGGAAGCGTGAACCCGCTTTTGTTTGGCGCGTTCCCAACCCTTGAATATGACACGTGGTGGACCATTGGCGCCGAGCCAGGAGACGACGACGGATTGAACTCGGCGTTCGATTCTGCATTGTCTTCTTTTGACGACTGGAACAATGGAGGCGACTTTGTGGTGAACACGTTCATCGGTGGCTCAGTCTTTATTGTGCCAGGGTCCAATGGACAAGGCAATCCGATCAACGGACGGGTGTTGCTCGCCCAGGTCACCACTTCAGGGACCACCGACGCTGTTTTGAATATTCAATTCCGTGATGCCGAGCAAGAGTCCATCTATGCGACGGGCATGGCTTTGACCTTCCCGGTGGCGGGCGCTGGTTGCAACAACGAACTTGCCTGCAACTACAATCCAGAAGCAGAAGGCGATGCGGATTGTGTCTTCCCAGATGATTATTACGATTGTGAAGGTTGCATCAATGACTCAGATGGAGATGGGGTTTGCGACGAGCTCGAAGTGTTGGGTTGCACCGACGATTTGGCCTGCAACTTCGACATCGATGCTACGGAGAACGATGGTTCCTGCCTGTCACTCGATTTGTGCGGTGTCTGCGGAGGCGACAACAGCACGTGCTCTGGTTGCACAGATGCTTCAGCTGCCAACTATGATGCTGACGCCATTGTGGACGACGGCTCATGTTTGTACGCCGGGTGCACGAACCCTGCAGCGGACAACTACGATTCTGAGGCGGACGTGGACGATGGGTCTTGCATCCTAAGCGGCTGCACGAACCCTGCGGCTGACAACTACGATCCTGCGGCGAACAACGACGACGGCTCATGCATTGTCAGCGGTTGCACCAACCCTGCAGCGGACAACTACGACCCTACGGCGAACAACGACGACGGTTCCTGCATCATCAGCGGTTGCACGGATTCAGCTGCCGACAACTACAACCCTGATGCGAACAACGACGATGGTTCTTGCATCTTCAGTGGTTGTACCAACCCAGATGCGGACAACTACGATCCCAACGCCAACAGCGACGACGGCTCGTGCATTGTCAGCGGTTGCACGAACCCTGCTGCGGACAACTACAATTCCACAGCGAACAACGACGACGGTTCATGCATCATCAGCGGTTGCACCAATCCTCTCGCTGACAATTACAACGCTGCGGCGAACAACGACGATGGTTCTTGTGTGGGAACGGGCTGCACTTATGCAGGCGCGGACAACTACGATGCAGTGTACACAGTGGAAGATGGATCTTGCGTATTCTCTGGCTGCACGGATGCGTCGGCTGAGAACTATGTGGCCTTCGCCAACAACGACGACGGCTCTTGCATCTTCGAGCCTTGCACAGGAGAATCAGCTTGCCCATTTGATTCCAACGGCGACGGCGAAATCGGTTCTGCCGACTTGCTGGACTTCTTGGTCGCGTATGGCGCAGCTTGCTCCGACCTCTGACCTAGAGCGTCAATGACTTGAGAAACGCCGGGCAATCGTCCGGCGTTTTTTTTTGGACTTCAATTTGAGGGGACGAGACTTACAAACTGAGGAAAGTGTCATTTGCACACGAAGTAGTGTGAGGGTATTTTTGGAGCCTTACGATTTCGAATCAAGACACCTGCACGATGGAAAAACGGAATTTGAACTTTTGGGAAATCTGGAACATGAGTTTTGGGTTCATGGGTATCCAGTTTGGATGGGGTTTGCAAATGGCCAACATGAGTCCCATTTATGAATACCTCGGTGCCCAGCCCGAGCAAATCCCCATGCTCTGGTTGGCAGCGCCACTGACGGGGTTGGTGGTGCAGCCGATTATTGGGGCCTGGAGTGACAAGACCTGGACCAAGTTGGGACGCAGGAAACCGTTCTTCCTCGTGGGGGCCATTCTGAGCAGCGTTGCGTTGGTGTTCATGCCCAACTCCACAGCGTTGTGGATGGCGGCTGGATTGCTTTGGATTCTGGACGCCAGCATCAATGTGAGCATGGAGCCCTTCCGCGCTTTTGTGGTCGACATGCTGCCAGAAAAGCAACACAGCAAGGGATTCGCCATGCAGAGCTTCATGATCGGGGTTGGCGCTGTCGTGGCGTCTGCACTGCCGTGGTTGCTCGGGAATGTGTTTGGCGTGGTGAACGACCCGCAAGCTGGGGGCATTCCAGCGACCGTGAAATGGTCTTTTTACCTAGGGGCTGTGGCCTTTTTGGGCGCGGTGCTCTGGACGGTGTTCAAAACCAAGCCGCATCCTCCGACGGAGAAGGAATTGGCTAAAATGCAAGAAAGTCAAGGGGTCGCCGAGGTGGCCAAGGAGGTGTGGCACGGCATCACCCACATGCCTGCGGTGATGAAGCGCGTGGCGTTGGTTCAGTTTTTCACCTGGCCAGGGTTGTTCTTGATGTGGTTCTACTACAGCTCTGCCGTGGCGGTGGATGTGTTTGAAGCTGCGCCGGCAAGTCCAGAGTACACAAAAGGGGTGGAGTTTGCAGGGTTGACCTTGGCGTTTTACAACCTGATCACTTTCTTGTTTGCCTTGGCTTTGCCCAAGATGGCCTCGTCGTTGGGTAAACGCATGACACACGCGGTGTGCCTGCTCATGGGTGCGGCGGGTTTGATGTCTGTCAGTGTGGTTCCGAGCGCGTCGTGGTTGTTTGTGTCCATGACTGGCGTCGGTGTGGCTTGGGCGAGCATCCTCTCCATGCCGTACGCCATGTTGGCCCCGAGCCTGCCGCCTGCCAAGGTAGGCCTGTTCATGGGCATCTTCAACTTTTTCATCGTGTTGCCAGAGATCATCGCCTCCCTCGGATTTGGGTGGCTCATGGAGCACGTGTTGGATGGCGACCGCATGGCTGCCGTGATGATTGGAGGTGGCCTTATGGCGTTGGCGGCGGTGCTTTCATTCCGCGTGCCTTCAAGCGTGGATGTGGAAAAACTGTGACCGAAAACAAACAACTCATGGCTGTGTTCAATTGACACCAAAAATCAATTTCCTATATTTGTAGTCTGGGGAAAATGAGTCCTCGTCACGTTTTTTCACCAATTCGTCGAGAACTCGATTCTCTGCTCGACTCTAAAAATCTTTCTCTCATGCGTTATTACATCATGCTTGCATGTGCCATGTTCAGCTTTGGCCTGCAAGCTCAAACAACTTTCAACGTCGACATGACGTGTGCCCCTGAGGGCTTCACAGATGTTTTCGTCACGGGCCCATGGTGCGGCTGGTGTTCGAACGACACGTACAACACCATGACCGACGACGAC
>DKNS01000195.1:7723-7930 GCA_002469765.1 Flavobacteriales bacterium UBA7382
GGCTGATTTGACTGGGACGGTGGAGTACAAGTACGCGATCAACGGGTTTGACGATCAGGAGAACTTGATCAACGACATGGTTGACGGCGCCTCATGCGCACCGGTGACCGACTTTGCGGGTTACGCGAATCGCCAGATTGAAGCCGACGGAACGGCCAACGATTCCTACGGAACCTGCGATGGAACCTGCAACGATGGCGTTGCACC
>DKNS01000065.1 GCA_002469765.1 Flavobacteriales bacterium UBA7382
AGGCGTCGGGTTGTCCAACACCCCACCCTTGAGCAAGTCAAGCCGCGCGCGGCCGAACAGCCACGTCCACCCCAGGCTCCAACCTGGCTGCAAGCGGTCTTCCATCAACGTCGCCAGGGTGTCCGATGGCTCTCCCGTATTGGGGTCGGCCCTCAACGCGCCGTGGTGTGCCAAGGCAAGCTGAGCCGTAAGTCCGACACGAGGCGACCAGACAAATGTGGATTGTGCAAACAATTCCTGCACCCCAAAAACATGACCTCCGAACGGCCCATGGTCTCGCCCCCCTAGACCCAAACCGAGCACATGGCTCCAAGCGCCCATTTGAGCTCCATCCGCAACCACCCGTCGGTTGGGGACGGCCGTGGGCCTCACAATCAACCTGGCGTGGGGGGTGTTGATGCCCTTGTTGGGCCGGCGCAATGCGCCGTTGCTGGTGTGGGTCAACCCCAGCCCTAAACTCACACGTCTGTCGTTGGCCAAGGTCAAACCGAGGCGCACCAACCCGTTCCAGTTGGAGCCAACCGCGACCAAATCTGGTGCGTCCTCAGGGTGGTATGTGGTCGCGTTGTAGGCCACACCGCCTGTGAACGACCCACCTACAAGACGGGTTTGGTTGGTGCGCACGGTCCAGCCCGCTTGGCCCTGCAGGCCGTAAGCCGAAGACCCAATGCGGTGAAGGCCCACAAATCCGCCGTGCTCCACCCCGTTGAAAAAGGCAGCCCATCCGTTGGTGGCTCGGGTCATCCACGCCACTTGCGCACCCAGTGCCATGCCATCGACTTGGCCCTGCATGTCTTGCTCTGCCACCCAGCGCCCCGTGGTCAGCGCCACTTCTGTTGGCCACCATTGCACCTGGGCACGGACATGCTGGACCGTGCAGCACAACATCAAAGCCCAGAGAGAAAGAAGGCGCGTCATCGTTTGATTTTGAATGCAGGTTCACAGCCTGCGGCCCAATCCTTTGAGGTCATTCTCGCGACAATTTTCACGACGTCACCAAAAACCAAGCGTTCAACAACTCTTCGCGGTTGTAACGCATGGTGATCCCGGTGTTTTGGTCCACCACGTCGCACCCTGCAGCTTCACATACGGCCTGACCCGCCGCAGTGTCCCACTCCATGGTGGGCGCAAATCGAGGGTAAGCGTCTGCCGTTCCCTCAGCAACCATGCACAACTTCAACGAACTGCCTTTGCTGATCAAATTCACTTCGCCGTGCTCTGCGCGCGCTTTCTCCACGTACGCCTCCGTTTCTGGCGACATGTGAGACCGGCTCGCAACCAAGGTGAATGGACGGTCCCGGGCACCGTTCAAGGGAAGCGATTGTCGGGCCTTCCAAACTTGGTCCACTGAGACGTCGCCGGACATGTCCACATCGCAGCGCCATGCACCCGAGCCGACCTCTCCCAGGTAGGCGTGACCGAGGACTGGCGCCAACACCACCCCGCATACCACGCGACCTGCCTTCACCAGGGCCACGTTGACCGTGAATTCTCCATTGCGCTTGATGAATTCTTTCGTGCCGTCCACAGGATCCACAATCCACAACGCGTCCCAGGCACGACGATCCTCGTACGGAAGGTGCTTGCCCTCCTCAGACAACACAGGGATGTCTGTGGGCTCCAAATGCTTCATCAACACCTCATGCGCCGCGCGGTCCGCAAGGGTCAAAGGGCTTTTGTCTTCTTTGTATTCCACCCCCACATCCTCGCTTCCGTAAATGTCCAAAATGGCCTTCCCAGCATCCAAGCTGGCATCCAGTGCAACCCGCAACAAATCATTCATGTCACAAAGGTCCATCTATCTGGGCTCACTTCAAAAGGGTCATCCGCTTCACGTCGGAGAATCGGCCAGACGCATTGAAGACCTCCACTTGGTAGAGGTAAGAGGCGGCAGGCAGGCCCAAGGCGTCAAAGTCCACGTCCAACAAACGACGGCCAGTGGCGCACATGCCCAAGTCTTTCCGGAGAACACATGCCCCTGACGGCGACCACAACGACCAAACCACCTCGCCGGCGACCTTCAAGTCAAGCGGAATTTGCGTAGAACGCCCGACGGGATTGGGGAAGTTTTGACCCAGCACAAGGTGAGACGCAGTTGTCAATTCCTGATACCCCACGCCACTGACCCCAACGCCTTCCACGGTGGCCTCGTAGAGTGACACATATTCCTGGGCGGCCTCGTCCCAAGCGAGGTCTGCCAACTGCAGTTGGAACCCGTCGATGAAGACGCCATCTTGGGAGGGTGACAAAGGGTCTGGCCCTTCAGGGTACAAATCCGAATGTGTCGTGGCCACCTCCACGGCGGCGGCGTGAGGCCACGTCCATTGGGACACAACGCTGTATTGGGAACTCACATGGACTTGAAAGTGCACGTGGGTGGTCCTTCCAGGGTACCATCCTGGGAAGATGGTCACGAATTCACATTCCCCGTTGGCGTCGGTCATTTGGTAGCCTCGACAGTACGTCTGTCCCTCCGACCCCATCGCGGCGTACCCACTGTAGTCCCCGTC
>DKNS01000101.1:0-186 GCA_002469765.1 Flavobacteriales bacterium UBA7382
CGAACCCCCGTCCAAACAAGGCCACACCGAAGTTTCTACATGTTTATCTCGCGATTGATTGTCGGCCGAGGGCTGGCCACGAGCAGCCCACCACACAGCGTAGTCCAGTAAAATTCGCGCCGGGTGTCGGACACACCGTTAGCTAGTCCCATTTACCTGATGCCCATTGTGACGACGAAAGGGTCC
>DKNS01000101.1:517-6722 GCA_002469765.1 Flavobacteriales bacterium UBA7382
AAGGGTCCGTACGTCGCCACTGGACAGCTCGTTCCGCCATCTAATGACTGGAATTAGGCAAACCGACTTCGTCGATTAGGCCGCGAGCGCGTAGGAAGTGTTGTCATTTCTGACTGAAGATTTGAGATTAACGAGCAACATCTCCAAGAGCTCGACATGCTTCCCCGATCTGGTCATCTTGCTGTCAAATCCAAAATCGGCCCCAATTTTCAAAGAACCGCCCACAAAAGAGCGAGCAACGAAAGTACATCCGTTTCCCATCCCAATATTCCAATTGCCCGACCTTTGGGACATGTTGGCGCCTCGCACCACCAACCCTTTTGTATCCTGGCTTCGTTGTGTCCTGGTCTGCGGCTGCGCGGCGCTCAGTTCGACAGGACGCGCTCAGGTGGTGGACGACTTTGACATTCGCTTCCAAGCCCAGCAAAATGGGGGAATTCAGTTTTTGGCCAACACAACCATGTTTTGCGGCACAGGTTCGTCTTGCCTGTCGGCCCAAAGCGCGATGCCCTTCGGGTGGCCCGCCGACAACAACAACGGCCACGACATGCAGTACTACAACGGGGACAACGACCCCGACACGTGGTGTGCATCATCCGACAGTTTGTCCCTCGGCGTATGCGCCAAGGTGAGCTGGGCCGGACTGTACTGGGCAGGGAGGTTGGGCAACGGCACGGTGCCCAACGAGAACCTGCGCGATCAGGTAAAGATCAAGGCCAGCGACAATGAGCCCTACCTCGATGTACTTGCCGACCAAGAATGGGAATTCGATGCCTCCGGAGTCGACAACTACTGCTGCTTTGCCGACGTGACGGCGTGGGTTGAGAACAACCCAGTTGATGCGCGTTACACAGTCGCCAACGTCGTGGCCACCCAAGACTATGCATCCTGGGGCGGATGGGTGCTGGTCTTGGTGTATGAAGATGCCCTGGAATCCATGCGCAACCTGACGGTGTTCGACGGACTGGCCATGATCACCATGGGTGGAGGCGGCAACAATTCGACAGTCGACGTGCCCATTTCAGGATTCCTCACCCCTCCCCTTGGCCCAGTTGACCTTGAACTCGGTGTGGTGGCTTACGACGGCGACCGAGGAGAAAGCGGCGATCGGCTGGGCTTCAACGGCGGCAGCGGCTTTGAATACATCTCGGACGCCACCCACGACGAATCCAACGCGTTCAACAGCACCCACTCGAACGACGGTGCGATGACGCCCTGGCGCATGCCTGCGTTCAACAACACGTTGGGCCACGACGCCAGCGTGTTTGTCCCCGACAACAGCGGCTACGACTTCTTGCCCAACAACGCCACCGAAGCGGAAATCAGGGTGACCACCGGGGGCGAGTCCATCACCGTGCAGGTCATCACCTCCGTCATCGACGTTTACGAGCCCGACTTGCGGGCCACCGTGTACATCGAAGACCTCAACGGAGGTGTGGCCGAGCCCGGCGACATCTTGGAGTACACCGTCGTGGGCAAAAACCTCGGAAGCGACGTGGCGGTGGATGTGTACGCCACGACCACCCTCGACATCCGCACGTCTTTCGTGGAGAGCAGCCTGGAATGGGTGACCCCCAACGCCGTGGTGGACATGACCGACGCCCTCGGAGACGACCCAGGTGAGTTCATCGAGGCAGACCAAATGGTGCGCGTCCGCATGGGCTACGGCGCCAATGGAATCCAAGGTGGCCAGTTGGACAACGACCCTCTGGGCATGGACAGCGTAGCCTACAGGTACAGGGTCGCCCTGACCGACGATTGCATGCTGTTGCAATGCGACGGGACACTCACCGCGGAAGCCGACATCTATGGCGCGGGAAACATCTCAGGCAACGACCAGACGAACGAAGGTGCCAGCGCCCTGGTCGATGAGAACGGCTGTCCTGTGGAAGAGGTCACAGTGCTGGAAGTCCAAACCGGCGTCTGTCCTCCGGTCTCCATCGAACCCACAGGCACGACCTGCATCGGCGACGACGTGGCGCTCGAAGTCCCGCAATTCACCAACAACCCTCTCGCCCAATCCTTGGCCAACTACACCTGGTCCGGGCCCAATGGCTTTGCGATGAATGGACCGACGGCGCTCATCCCAGGTGCAGAATTCAACGATGCCGGGACGTATTTGATGGAAGTGACCTTCGAGGGACTCGAGTGCCTCCTGAGCTCGGCCGATTACACCCTCGTCGTGCACGAGGCGGTGCCCAACTTCGACCCACCCGCTTCCCAATGTTTGGACGACAACGCGTTCGACTTTGTGGCGGGCGGCGCCGTGTACGCCGGAGCCGCGTACAACTGGACGTTTGAAAGCGCCAACCCTGCGCAGGCTCCGGGATTGGGAATCACAGGCATCCAATTCAACGCAGGTGGCTGGCAGGAGGTGACCCTGACGCTGGAGGAAATAGGATGCACGGCGACGGTCACGGACTCGGTGTTCGTCGAGACGGCCCCGGATTTGTCGACGTTCGACGTCAATGTTTACCCAGCGAGCGGATGCGCCCCCTTGACGGTGTTGTTCTCGAGTGAAGCCAACCCCGATGAAGTCGCCCAAGGATGGACGTTCAGCGATGGAGAAAGCAGCGACGCCGACGCCCCGGTGCACGTGTTCGAAGCACCAGGCACCTACAGCGTGGAGGTCACCGCAGTGTCTACGGGCAACTGTCCGGCATCCATTGACTTCGCAGTCGACAGTTTGGTCGTCGTGCACCCCAACCCACCTGTGGGGTTCATGGCCACGCCCCAAATTGTGGACATCTCCAACCCTGTCGTCACCGTTGAATCTCTGGTGGACAGCGTGAACTCAGTGACTTACTTCGGCAGCGACGGCGGAAGCCTCAATGCAGCCAATGGCGAATACGTGTTCGACAACGGAGGCACCTTCCAATTGATCCAGACCGTGGTCAGTCCTGAAGGTTGCGTGTCGACAGCCCTCGGGGAAGTCATTGTCAACGGCACCCTCTTCTACGCCCCCACTGCCTTCACACCCGACGGAGACGGATTGAACGACGTCTGGCTGCCCGTGGCGCGTGGCGTGTCCCGCTACCAAGCGAGCATCTGGAACCGATGGGGCGAGTTGGTGTGGTCCAGCCAAAACGCAGAGGAGCCCTGGTTGGGACAATCCCAAAGCGGGACCCATTTTGTCCCTGACGGCATCTACCTCTGGGAAGTGACCTACCTCGACCAAATCGACTATCCGCACATCAAGAGAGGCACCTTGACGCTCGCGCGCTGAGGCCCTCCTGCGGTACATTTGAGACATGAAGATTGGAATCGTCCGTGAAGGCAAAGTGCCGCCCGACCAGCGCGTGCCACTTACCCCTGACCAATGCGCTGAATTGAAGCGGCTTTACCCCGAGGTGGAGCTCGTGGTGGAGTCCAGCGAGGTGCGTCGCATCGCGGACGAGGAATACCGCGAAGCGGGCATTGACGTGGTCGACGCGCTTCAGGCGGAAAGATGCGATGTGCTGCTTGGCGTGAAGGAAGTGCCCACCCACGAATTGATCGAGGACACCACATACCTCTTCTTCAGCCACACCTACAAGCTCCAACCTTACAACGCCAAACTGTTGAAGACGATCGTCGACAAGCGGGTGAAGCTCATCGACTACGAGCTGATCAAACGCCCCAACGGACGTCGCGTGATCGGGTTTGGGCGTTGGGCAGGCATTGTCGGGGCGTACAACGGCATCCGTGCCTGGGGCCTGCGTCATAACTCCTTCGCCCTTCCCCGCGCCATCGACTGCAACGACATGAAAGACATGGTGGCCCACGCCAAATCCGCAGACCTGCCATCCAACATGAAGATTGTCTTGACTGGGGGCGGTCGCGTGGGCATGGGTGCCCACGAATTGCTCTCGGCCTTGGGGTTGCGCGAAGTGCATGCTGGCGCATTTTTAAACGAAGGCTTCCACGAAGCGGTGTTCACCCGACTTGACGTTCAGGATTACAACGCACGCAACGACGGCGGGGCCTTTTCCATGAACGAGTTCATGTCAGACCCCACTGGGTACAAAAGCACCTTCGCACCCTTCGCCCGTGTGGCAGACATGTACATCGCTGGGCACTACTGGGCCGAAGGCTCGCCATTCTTGTTCACCCGAGAAGACATGAAGTCTGAAGATTGGGCAGTTGAAGTGGTGGCCGACGTCAGCTGTGACATCGACGGTCCTGTGGCATGTACACTGCGTCCGAGCACCATCACTGACCCCTTGTATGGCTACGAACCAATCGGTGAAACCGAGTGCGACTTCAACGACCCCAAGGGGATCACAGTCATGGCGGTGGACAACTTACCGTGCGAATTGCCGCGCGACGCCAGCCACGGGTTTGGCCAGGAATTGATGGCCCACGTCATTCCATTGCTCGTAGGAGGGGACCGTGACCAGATGCTGACCAACGCCATGGAAACCACCTTGGAGGGAACCCTCGCCACCAAATTCCAATACCTCCAGGATTACATCGATCAAGCTTGACCACCTCGCAGCGTCAGGTCAGCGACTTACTGCGCCACGAAGACGTACGTGAGGGTACCTCGTTGGCGACGTGGGGCGTCAGAGGACGCGTTGAATTTGGCGAGAAGGGCGCTGCGCAGGGCGGCTTGTCCGAAGCAATCTTTCGCGATACCTTGACGCAAGACCGCATCCAACACGTCACCTGACGCAGACACTTCGATGTTGACTTCCACCATGGCGGCCCCTTCGCAGGTGTAACCGGGGACATCCAAGTCACGGCCGGCGCGGCCTTCCAAGCTGTACCGAACCGTGACCAGCCCGTCGTACTGAGCGTCCCAGGCGTCGAAGGTTTGGTGCACATCCTGGCGTTTCACATCCGCCTCGCCCGCGGTGTCAAATTCCTTCTCCTGGGCTCCCAAGCGCTCAAATTCCGCCGCCTCCATCGCCCTCAACTCAGCCTCAACTTGGGCCTCCAATTCCGCTTGAGACAGATCCGATGCCGAGCTCTGTCGCTCTGAGCTCAGCTCAGATTGGGCGTCGGCCCTGAGGTTGGCCACCTGTTGAGCGAGCTTTGCCTGAAACGACGCTTGAAAGGACTGCGAAGGCTCCACCACTTCCTCCGGGTCCAAGAAATCCACGGCCGCGTATGCCTCGCTTGGAGACACGCCCTCGCTGACGGAAATCGTGACCATGGCGCCCAGCACCACAACGTGCAGCACCAGCGTGTACAAAACAGCTTTTCGGGCCAAGCCCATCGTCAGTCGAAGCTGAGGTTGGTGTTCATCTCCCAAAGATCTTTGGTGATGCTCTTGTCCCCTCGGAAATAATAGGTCCCCGTCTTGGTCACCACCTTCCGATACCGTTCCACCACATCTCCGATGCGCACCGTGCGCTGGATGACCAGGCCATTCTGGATGTCGTAACTGGTTTCCTGCACCCCTTGCGGAATGTCCCGGTCTTCGCTCGACAAGGCCAAGTCCTGCCCTTGCTCCTTCGACGCCGCCAACTGCATGTCCAAATCCAGCATGTCGCCCAAGCCACGGTTGCGGCCTCCTTCCGCACGCATCGACTTCAGCGCATCGTTGGCACGCTTCAACGCTTCAATCTCTTCCAGCACCGCAGCTCGTTCTTGGCGATGCTCTGGCTCGCGGCCTAGGTAGGCATCCGCCACATCTTTGGCACCGCCGCGGCGAACAACGTTGCCAAGTGTCGAAGCCTCACGATGGGCTTCGGCGGATCGGCCCGCCGCCTCGGCACGCCACCGGTCGTTTTGGGACGTCATTTCGTCCTTTTGGCCTTGGACCTCTGCGGCAGCGGCCTGCCGCTCCGACTGAAGGGCTTGGCGGTAGTAGGCCTCCGCTTCATCCTCCTTCTTGCTGGTGCGCTGCGACCAATTTTGGGCCCGTGATTTGGCTTCTTGCTGCCTGGCAAGGCGCTCCTCTTCCCGTTGCGATTGTTCTTCTTGCCATGCACGTTCTCGGGCCAAACGCGAGTCTTCCTGTGCCGCCACGTCCTCACCGCGCGCTTGCGCCTGGGCCTCCGCCCTGCGGGCTTCCTCCTCTTCGGCTTGTTTTGCGGCGGCGGCTTCTTCAGCCTCTCGCTCTGAATCCGCTTGTCGACGTGATTCCTCGGCGCGGGCCGCCGCCTCTTCAGCGCGGGCCGCTGCGTCCGCAACCCTTGCGGCCTCGGCTTCACGTGCAGCCGCTTCTTCTGCAGCGCGGGCGTCCGCTTCAGCTTGACCTGCAGCTTGTTCCGCCGCC
>DKNS01000101.1:7040-39422 GCA_002469765.1 Flavobacteriales bacterium UBA7382
TCCGCCGCCAACGCCTCGGCCTCGGCTTCTGCATCGGCGTTCAAGGCCGCCTCGGCACGGCCCTTTCCTGCGGTGGCCGCTTCGTCTCCAGGAATGAAAGACAAGGCCTTCTCGTACTCGTCGTAAGCGTCCTCCCAACGGCCTCGTGCCTCCGCCCGCTCACCGTCTTCCATGGCGTTGTCGTAACGCATCCGGGCACGTGCCAAATCCTCTTCCAAGTTGGCCACCCGGTCCAATTCCTTGGCCACCTTGCGACGCATGTCGTTGGTGTGGCTCAGGTCAAACTCAATCCTCGCGCTGCGTTCGTTGAACGTGGCAATGCCAATGGGCGTGTCCAGAAGCGATTCATCGAAACCCTCCACGTACCCGAACAAAGACATGTCCAGGTCGAAGGTGAATCCATCATTCAGTGCGCTGGGGGGAACCGCCGCACCGTCGATTTGAACCCGCTTGGTCACCATCTCTGGCGCACTGAACTCAATCATGTAATCGCTCCGAAGCGGCACGTCGAAGAAATACTTTCCGTTGCGGTCCACGTCGATTTGGTCAAAGGCTTCCCCATTCCGGATCACCCTCACTGTGACATCGTCCATCTTGTCACGGGTGTCCTCGTTTCTCAAGGTGCCGCTGACGACCAAGGACTGGCCCCACGCCTCCACAGATGCACCACACCCCAAGAGCAACCAGAGAACCGAAATGCGCAGCGCTTGCGCAGAAAAGGATGTGGCGTTCATGGAGGGTGTCATGTAGGTTTGCATCGTGCCAGGTCAGCCGAAAAATACAGGTTTCCAAGCAAAAGGCCCATGGCCTGGGATGGGACCCAGCATTTGGGAATCCCAGATGCTTCAGACTTCTTCCCAAAAACCCCTTGACGCCTTGGTGGTGGGGGCCGGCATTGTGGGCATGAATGCCGCCCTGGAATTGGCGGCTAGACAACCCGATTGGCGCGTCGCCGTGGTCGACGCCTCACCCCTCGGCGGAGGCGGATCCACCAGAAATGCCGGCTTCACATGCTTTGGAAGCCCCAGCGAGCTGCTCGACGACTGGCACCAAATCGGTCCCAAAGCCACTGTGGATCTGGTGCGCATGCGCTGGAAAGGGTTGCAAGCTCTTCGTCAAATGTGGGGCGACGATGCCCTGGGCCACCGTGCATGTGGCGCGGTGGAAGCGTTCACCGACTCAGCCCTTTTTGAGGAGGTGATGGCCTTTTTGCCCACCTTAAACAAAGCCCTTGAAGAGGTCTTTCAGGACACCCCATTTCAAGCCGACCCTGTGGAATCGGCCACACTGAAAGCCACATGCGGCCAAATCAGAAGCCACCTGGAGGGTGACTTGAACACTGCGTCCATGATTCAGACCATGCGGGCAGGACTTGATCGGGCGGGCGTGGCGTTTTGGCCTGGTCTTAGGGTCGAGAACTTGTCCAACGCCGACGGCCTCTGGAACGTGATATGCGGGGCGCTGACCATCTCTGCCCGGCACGTTTTGCTGGCCACCAACGCCTTCGCCCAGGACCTGATCGACTTGGATGTGCACCCGGTGGCCAACCAAGTGCTGGTCAGCGAGGTTATGCCTGGTCTGAAGTTGGACCACACCGTACACCACGACCGTGGCTACGTCTACGTACGGGAAATCGAGGGACGTCTGCTGATTGGAGGTGGGAGGCAATGGGACTGCCGAGACGACGACGAGGTGGGCGAACGACTGACTGCGTGGGCCCGAAGGCATGTGGTGGGCTGCAGCCCATTCGAGGTGGCCCACCGTTGGAAAGGTCAATTGGGGATCGGGGCATCACGTAGACCCGAAGTCAAGACCCTGCAATCAGGGCTTCATGCCGGCGTCAGGCTCGGTGGCATGGGCGTCGCCATCGGCACTACGGTTGGGCGAATGCTGGCGGATTTGGCCATTCGAAACCAGGCGTAACCTTTTCCTGCGAAGTCGCGTAACGTGAGGGAAAGACCCCTCATGTTGATTCCACATCTTCCATCTCGTTGGACCAAACCTGGCCTCGTCCTCTGCGCACTCGTCCTTTCGAGCACCTGCTTCGCTCAGGGCCACAAACCTGGTTTTGAATGGGTGACTGGAACGGCCAAGGCCAACAGCCTCTACACAGGGACCAGCATGGGCGTGAACATGTCCCAACAACTTCACGAAGGATTGAGCATGGACCTGACCGTCTTGGGTGGTCGCGCCGAGTTTGACAACGGTTCGTTTGCTCACAACTCCCGCATGCGTGTGTACGGCGCTGTGTTCAATTACACCCCGTTTCACAGGCACACCCACGCGGTGAGGCCTTGGATTGGAAGCGGCATCGGATGGATCAGCATGGTTCGTCAGGAATACGCTGTTCAGCCGCAAGAAGTCACGGCGCCCCAGATGTCTGAAGACGCACCGCCCATGGTGAGGAATTTCACAGCCGAGTTGCCCACAGAGCGGATGAGGCGGCTGGCCATGCCCGTGCGGGTCGGCATCGACGTGCAGCTGACTCGACGGTCCCACGCCACGCTGGGGGTGACTTTCGTGCCTGACCGCGACATCTTGTGGAGCATGACCCAAGTGGGCTTCGGATTCCAATTGGGACGCCCACGGAACTCCGTAAGGCCGCTGCTGTCTCCCCGGTTTTTGATCTAAAAAAGAATTCAGGCAATGCGCTCGCACATCGCCTCCACGGCGGCGCGCGCTACCCGCCGGCCGTCCATGGCCGCAGACAAGATGCCACCTGCATACCCCCCACCTTCACCGGTCGGGTACAACCCATCAAGTCCTGGATGCACCAACGCGTCCGGGGTTCTTGGGATTCGGACGGGGCTGCTCGTGCGAGATTCGGGGCCGATGACCACCGCTTCTGGGTGAAGGAATCCCTTCATCTTTTGGCCGAACGTCTTGAACCCTTCTCTCAAGCTGCGCGAGACCACGTCAGGCAGAACTTGGTCCAAGCGGGCAGGAACGACACCTGGGAGGTATGAGGTCTTGGGGAGGTCCCGAGAAGGCCGTCCGTGCACGAAGTCTTTGAGGCGTTGGGCGGGGGCGGCTTGGGTTTGGCCCGCCTCTCTCCAACACGCTTGTTCCACAGCCTGCTGAAACAGGAGCCCACCCAGAGGGCCTTTAAATCCAAGTGGCTCCCAATCCTCTGGCCCCACTTGCACAACCATGCCTGAATTGGCGAAAGGATTGTTTCGCTTGGAAGGCGACCAACCATTGGTCACCACTTCGCCCGGAGATGTGGCGCATGGCGCCACGATGCCTCCAGGGCACATGCAAAAACTGTGCACCCCGCGCCCTTCCACTTGGCACACCAAGCTGTAACTGGCTGGAGGCAAGCGACCTACAACGGTCTCCCCGTGGTACTGCACTTCATCCACCCACCCCTGTGGATGCTCCACACGCACACCCAGTGCGAACGGCTTGGCCTCCACCTCAAGTCCTTCCTCCACCATCATGTGGAACACGTCTCGGGCGCTGTGGCCTGTCGCCAACACGACCGCTTCGCCACGGAACACTTGGTCTCCGGCCTTCACCCCACCGCAACGCCCCTCCTCACGGATCAGGCCGGTCACGCGGGTGTCGAAATGAACGACGCCGCCTGCTGCTTCGACGGTTTCTCGCATCGCCGTCACAACTGCAGGCAACCGATTCGTGCCGATGTGCGGATGAGACTCCACCAAAATGTGAGGATCTGCCCCATGGGCAACCAGCCATTCAAGCGCTTCCCGGATGTCTCCGCGCTTCTTGCTTCTGGTGTAAAGTTTTCCATCGCTGTACGTTCCGGCCCCGCCTTCGCCGAAGCAATAGTTGGATTCTGGGTTCACGAGGTGCTCTTTGTTGAGCTTGGCCAAATCCCTGCGGCGCGCCCGCACGTCCTTGCCGCGCTCCAGCACCACAGGCCGAACCCCAAGCTGGAGGCACTCCAACGCGGCGTAAAGCCCGGCAGGTCCCGCCCCCACCACGACCACGCTCGGCGCATCTTCAGGCAGCTTGGACCATGTCCACGTCGGGGAAAGCGTCTCTTTCCCCCAATCCACGAGCAACTGGGCTTGCACTGGCCGCCGCCGCGCGTCCCAACTTTGGCGAAGGATGCGCGGCGCCTCTTCCGCACCCAACGGCGCCTTTCCTTGCTTGCGCAACTGTCGGTTGACTGCCGCGCGCAACGCCTCCGGATTGCCAATGTCTTCTGGCAACATCCGGACCTGGATTTGTGAAGAACTGCTACTCATGCGTGAACTGCAAAGGTACCTCCTGCGTCTACCTTCGGGGCCATGTCGGAAATGTTCCCACACAACCCCCTGAACTTCGACGGACGCGACTTGTCGGCGCACGAACAGCGTGACCTTTACGCCAAGCTGCTCCTGCCCAGGATGATTGAGGAGAAGATGATGTCGCAGCTCCGCCAAGGCAAAATCAGCAAGTGGTTCAGCGGGCTCGGTCAGGAGGCCATTTCTGTGGGGGTGGCAGCGGCCATGCCGCGCGACAAGTTCATCTTTCCGATGCACCGCAACTTGGGCATTTTCACCACCCGCGAAGTCCCGTTGGACCGGTTGTTTGCCCAATTCCAAGGCAAGGATCACGGGTTCACCAAAGGGCGTGACCGAAGCTTTCACTTCGGAAGCCCGGAGCACCACATCGTGGGCATGATCAGCCACCTCGGCCCGCAACTGGGCCTGGCCGACGGAGTGGCCCTTGCAGAGAAGTTGGAAGGCACCGGCGGATGTTCATTTGTGTTCACGGGCGATGGCGGTGCGTCAGAAGGTGATTTCCACGAAGCCGTCAACGTCGCAGCGGTGTGGCAGCTCCCCGTCATCATCGGCATCGAAAACAACGCCTGGGGATTGTCCACCCCCAGCGAGCAACAATTTCGTTGCGCCCACTTCACCGACAAAGCGGTGGGCTACGGCATTCCCCAAGAAGACGCCATTCAAGTTGATGGAAACGACCTCTTCGACGTGTACCACAAGGTCAGCGACGCAGTTGAATCATTGCGCGAACGACAAAGACCCATCATATTGGAATTCAAAACATTCCGAATAAGAGGTCATGAAGAAGCGTCGGGCACCAAATACTACCCTTCCGGCCTGATTGAACAGTGGTCGGAAGTCGACCCGGTGACCCGAATTCAAGCGCACTTGCGCGAGTCTGGAGTCTTGGACAAAGCCTTCGAAGAGGCCCTGACTGCAGAGCACAAGGCGCGCATCCAAGACGGACTCAAGCTCGCCGCTTCAAAGCCTGCCATCGAGGCCTCCACCACCGAAGAGCTGACCGACCGCTTTGCGCCAGGCACCCCCAAGGGATTGGAAGTCGTTCCCGACGCCCGAGGCAGGGAATTGCGGTTCATTGACGCCATCACCGAGGGTCTGCGCACAAGCATGGAGCGCCACCCCGACCTGGTACTCATGGGCCAAGACATCGGCCAATATGGCGGCGTTTTCAAAGTCACCGACGGTTTTGTGGATCTGTTTGGCGAGGGTCGCGTTCGGAACACTCCCCTTTGTGAATCGGCCATTGTGGGCGCAGGCCTCGGGCTGTCAATCGCAGGAAAGAAAGCCATGGTGGAGATGCAGTTCAGTGACTTTGTCACGTGCGGCTTCAACCAAATCGTCAACAACCTCGCCAAGATCCACTGGCGTTGGGGTCAAAAAGCCGACGTGGTCGTGCGGATGCCGACTGGCGGAGGGGTCGGTGCCGGGCCTTACCACAGCCAAAGCACCGAGGCATGGTTCTTCCATGTGCCCGGCTTGAAAATCGCCTACCCCTCCACCCCTGGCGACGCGAAGGGGTTGCTCCGAATGGCCATCGACGACCCCAACCCCGTGCTGTTCTTCGAACACAAGAACCTCTACCGAAGCCTGACAGGCCCAGTGCCTGAGGAAGACTACCTCCTTGAGTTTGGAAAAGGGCGTGTTGTGCGAGAAGGACAAGACGCCACACTCGTCACTTACGGCTTGGGTGTACAATGGGCAGAAGCAATGTTGGCTGCACACCCCGAATGGGACGTGGAGGTCATCGACCTGCGCACCTTGCTGCCGTGGGACGAGGAACTGGTCATGGACAGCGTCACAAAAACCGGAAAAGCTTTGGTGCTCCACGAGGACACCATGACGGGCGGCATTGGCGCGGAAATCAGTTCACGCATCCACGAGTGTTGTTTTGAAGCTTTGGACGCCCCTGTGGGGCGAACGGCCAGCTTGGACACGGCTTTTCCGTTTGCCGAAGACTTGGAGCGCAATTTCCTGGCCAACACCAGGCTCGAAGAAGATTTGGAACAGCTGCTGAACCGCTGATTCAGCGGCGGGCGCGCTGCACAACACGCGGATTCTTGATCATCGCCTCGACCTGCTTGATGTCACCCTTCAGCATGCCCTTGGTGTCGAGGCGCTTCGCCTCTTGAATCATCACCATGGCGCGCTTGCGGTCTTGTTTGGCGCTCAAACACACCGCCAAATTCAGTTTGACAGCCGCCTTGTCATGGTCTTGACGAAGGCCCAGGCTCAAAGCTTTGCGGAGGTTGGATTCCGCTTCATTCAGGTTGTGCTGCATCGTGACGCTGCCCAACAAAAAGTGGTAGTAGCCGCGCTGACCCGGCCAAAGCTGGGAAGGCTTGATGCGGTTAAGCCATTTCACCGAGTCCTCCATGCGCTGCATCCGAAGGTTGGCAAATGCCACAACCAAGCGCACGCTCCGAAGGTTGACCAACACGAGCACGATTGACAAGAGCGTCATGCCAATGGCCGATCCCCAGCTGCCCTGGGTGTACAACAACACGGTGTACGCAACCGATGCGGCGGCCACGAGAATCTTTAGAAGTCGGGTGATCATGACGGCAAAACTACTCCACACCGGGCGTACCTTCGTGTCATGGCGCAGATCCTCAGGTTGCGTGTCATTTTGGACACGGAAGAAGACGTGTTTCGGGACATCGAAATCCAAACCGACGCCTCCTTGATGCACTTGCATTTCGCGGTGTTGGACGCGTTTGGATGGGAGGCTGGCGAAATGGCTTCTTTCTTCCAGAGCGACGAATCCTGGTCTCGTGGACAGGAATTCCCCTTGATGAACATGGGCGACCCCATGGCCGAGCAGGGCGACCAAACGGAGGAGGCCATGACCCAACGCACAGTGGGCGACCTCGTGCCGTCTCTGGCAAGCCGCGCCATTTACGTGTATGACTTCCTCCGCATGTGGTGCTTTTACGTGGAGCCGGTGACGCTCGAAGACCCCAAGCCTGACGGAGCCTATCCAGCCCTTTGCCACGAGTTTGGGACGCCTCCCGCATTCGACAGCAAAGATGGCGAGCTGCTGGACGGCATGGATTTGGACCTCGGCGAGAACGACATCAAGCCCACCCGAACAGGAGATCCCGAGATTGACGCGTACCTCGACGATGACGATGACGACGATGACGACGAATTCGGCGGGGAACACCTGTCCATTGACGACCTAGACGGATTGATTTGATTGATGGGGGTGGTGGTGAGCATCGTGGGGGCCACGGCCTCGGGCAAAACCGAACTTGCGGTTGCCTTGGCACAGCACCTCCAAACTGAGATTGTGAATGCGGATGCGCGCCAAGTCTACCAAGGCATGGCCATCGGCACGGCCCACCCCTCTGCCAACGAGCTGGCGGCGGCCAAGCATCACCTCGTGGACTTTCTCTCCCCTGCGGAACTGTTCAGCGCCGGGGCTTTTGAAGCCGAGGCTGTGCCAGCGCTGACGAAGCTGTGTGCAGCGCACGGAAGCGCCGTGCTGGCAGGCGGATCGGGCATGTACGTGGAGGCCGCACTGCGAGGGTTGGATCCGCTGCCGGCGGATTTGGCCTTGCGCGCCTCCTTGAACACGCGGCTGAAGAAAGAGGGCTTGACGCCTCTCCTGGAAGAGCTATGGAACCTGGACCCAACGCATGCGGACCGCATGGACACCTTCAACCCGCAACGGGTCGTGCGCGCCCTCGAAGTTTGCCTTGCCTCGGGCAAGCCGTTCAGCTCCTTCCACCACGGCGAACCCAAGCCACGCCCGTGGCGCGTGGTGTCCATCG
Source organism: Flavobacteriales bacterium UBA7382 (assembly GCA_002469765.1). Classification (GTDB taxonomy): domain Bacteria; phylum Bacteroidota; class Bacteroidia; order Flavobacteriales_D; family Sanyastnellaceae; genus UBA11663. Next base: position 15,067 of record DKNS01000101.1, read on the forward strand.
GATTGAACCCCGAGCGAAATGAACTTCGGGAGCGCATCGCCACAAGGGCCCAAGCCATGATGGAGGCTGGATGGCTGGAAGAAGCCAAGGCCTTGCTCCCCCATCGCCACGAAAATGCCTTGAACACCGTCGGATACAAAGAGCTCTTCGAACATCTCGATGGCAAGTGCTCCTTGGACGAGGCGGTCGAGTGGATCGTGACGCGCACCCGGCAGTTTGCCAAGCGGCAAATGACATGGTTCAAAAAAGACCCTGCCACGACTTGGTTTGACTACACCGCCGACACACGAGGTGCTCAAATGGCGCAAGCGTTGGCCTTTGGCGTTGAACAAGTCGAGGCTTTGAACGATTCTCGTCTCTGATGAAGCCCGGCGCCCACATTGACCACTTCGACGAACGGATTGCAGAAGACCTCGAGTTCGATGTCATTCGCGAATTGCTTCTGGAACTGGCGGGATGCGAAAGCAGCGAGAAGCGTGCCCGCACGCTGACCCCAAGCAAAGACCGCGCCTGGGTCATTCGCACCCTCGAAGAAACGGACGAGATGCAGCGCATTCGATCCGGAGGAACGGGCTGGCCCATGCTGGAATTCGACGAACTCAAGCGGGAAATCAAGCTCCTCGGCGTGCGAGACAGCGTTCTGGACGAGGCCGGTTTTCGGCGTATCTCCACAGCATCGCGCGTCATGAATCAAGTGCTGGTGGTTTTGGCAGAGAGCGACATGCCCTGGCCTCGCTTGGAGGCGGTGGTGGAGGGACAAGAGCCCAGCACGGAGTTGATCGAAGCCATCGACGCCGTCTTCGACGCCAAAGGGCACATCCGCGACAACGCCTCACCCGAGCTCGAAGCCATTCGCATTGACCTGACTTCGACGCGCCGGAAAATCAACCGGTCCTTCCTGCGTGCCATGAAGCACGTTCAAGAGCGCGGATACTTGGCAGACATCCGCGAGGGCTTCGTGCAGGAGCGTCGCGCCCTTGCCGTGTTGAGCAGTTACAAGCGTCAAGTCAACGGAGCCGCGCTTGGATCCTCCAACACAGGGTCGGTCACGTTCATCGAGCCGGGCGCATGCATTCCACTCAACCACGAGCTGGAAATGCTCAAGGACGACGAACGAAAGGAAATCCGGAACATCCTTCGTCTGCTGACGCGCAACATCCGCCGACACCTCCCTCAAATCAAAGGGTACCAGCGTGGGTTGACAGAGCTTGATTGGATTGCCACGCGCGCACGCCTGGCAGCCAAACTCGAAGGAAGCTTGCCTCAGGTTAGGAAGAAGCCAGGACTTCACCTCTTGTCCGCTTACCACCCTTTGCTGCAGATGACCAATCGCCTCGCTGGCAAAGAGACACTTCCGCAGCACGTGGAACTTCATGGCAAGCAACGAATGTTGGTCATCAGCGGCCCCAATGCTGGAGGCAAGAGCATCACGATGAAGACGGTGGGGTTGTTGCAAATGATGATTCAAAGCGGGCTTCTCGTCCCGTGCCACAACGCTTCCGAAGTTGGAATATTCGACGCCGTACTTCCAGACATAGGCGACCACCAAAGTATTGAAAACCAACTTTCTACATATAGTTATCGACTAGGAAGGATGAAGCACTTCCTTCGCGTTTCCGGGCCACGATCGTTGCTCTTATTGGACGAGTTTGGCACAGGGTCCGACCCTGAACTTGGCGGGGCACTGGCGGAGGTGTTCTTCGAGGAACTGTACGACAAGGGTTGCTTCGGGGTGGTCACCACCCATTACGCCAACATCAAAACCCGGGCAGCCAAATTGCCCGAAGCGTTCAATGGGAGCATGCTGTTCAACCGTGAATCCCTCGCTCCCATGTATCAATTGGAGGTGGGACAACCTGGATCGTCATTCACCTTCGAGGTGGCCGAGATCAATGGCATTGGCAGTGGCTTGATTGAACGCGCCAAAGGCAAGTTGGACAAACGCCGTGTGGAATTGGACGGTCTGTTGGGCGACCTGCACAAAGAGAAGTCCAAGCTGGCCAAGCTGACCAACCGACAACTGCGTGCAGAACTCGAGGCCGAGAAAGCCACAGCCGAGGCAGAACGTTTGCAGTCAGCCCTGGAAGACAAGGAACGCAAGCTGAACGACCAGTTTGACCAGCTCAACACGGCGCGGGTCAGGGGCACCAAACTCAGCCAATTTGTGGACCGCTTTGAATCAGGCAAAGCGAACAAAGCCCTCCTGGAAGAAGTAAAGAGCTACTTGGCCAAGGAGAAAGCCAAAGCTGAAAAGCCCTCCAAAAAAGCCAAGGCCAAGGCCGCCAAGCGCCGCCCCAACCACCAATCGGACAAAATCGTGGTGGGCTCTCTTGTCAGACTGCGAACCGGTCAGGAACGCGGAGACGTGGTGGCCGTTCAAAGCGATCACGTGACTGTGATGTTTGGTGCTTTCAAGACGCGCGTGAAGCGCAACCAGCTCACTTGGCTCCGTTGACGAGAACCTTGCGGGTTGTGCTCCACCCTTCGCTCGAGGTCAACGTGAGGTAACGCATGCCTTCTCCCCAAACTTGCAAATCCAACGACAAGCGCCCTAGCACAGCTGCACCTTCTTGAACATCCAAGACCCGCCCCATGGCGTCAAACACCCGCACCTTGACCAAGGCGTGGCCCTCGGGAATGTGAACGTCGATGCGTCCTGTGGTGGGGTTGGGGGCCACGGTCAGACCAGACAAAAACGCTTCTTCCACCGCGGTGGCTTCACATGCGTCGAAGGCATCGCAGGTCAAGGTGCCGTCCTCCGCCACATTGCGGTAGCTGCCGCCCAGACGCTCCTCACCCGAGCCCGCTGGGTCCAGCAAGACATTCAACTTTTGGCTGGCCGGCGTGGGGTTGCTGCCGTCCCAGTGGTAGCTCATCTTCCCGTAGTAATCAGGAGCATACGGAGAGGAACAAAAGGAGGCCCCGCCGGTCAGCGTGCCCAAAATGCGGTGGTTCTCATCGAAGATGGGCGACCCTGAAGATCCACCTTCAGTTACACCGTGGTTGGTCTCTGTGGGAGACCACGTCACGCGCCAATGCGCACCCATGGCGTAGGCGTTGCTGGTGCTCAAGGAATTGCTGAAACTGCTGACCTTCTTCAAGTCGCCTGAAGGGTGATGAATGCCTACGCCCTCATTGCCACTGAAGCCTGTGGCGTCCCATCCCGCAAAGAACGGGCTCCATGAATCCGGAATGTTGTCCTCAACCTCCACCAACACAAAGTCGCTTCCACTGATGTTGCCATTCCCAGCAATGTCGTTGCTGTCCCCAAGATGAATCACCCCTGTACGCTGGGGGGCAAACGTGGACGACGTCGAGGCGCAGTCCGCGCCCTGGTAGTTGAAGCGCACCTGAAGGAATGCCCACTCGTCCTCGTCCACATCGTTGACGCAGTGGAACGAGCTCAGCAGCAGCTGCCGACAATCCAACGCGGTGTTGTTCACCATGGAGCCCGAGCAGAAGTAGATCCCACCGTTCTGAGTGATCTGCAACCGCACGACGGCCGATTTTTCGCACTCCCAACTGTCGCCTTCTGGACAGTTCACGTTGACCTGGCATTCTTCCGCCCCCCCGCGTTCGATGGCCGATGCCCACGGCTCGGGATAGCGCATGTTGCGGGCAAAGTAGCCCACCCCAGAAATCTCCAAAGACGCCAACTCGGTCAGCCCAACTGGGGCGCGGTAGGTCATCACCACCTCGTCCCCAGGCACGTCCCGGTTGACCCAGCGGCCGTGGTCGTTGTTTTCAAACGACGTGACAGGACCGTCGACCCAGGTCTCCTCGAATTTGGACTCCGGCGTGGAGAAGTAAAGCTCGCCGCCAGCCGGCACATGGAAGGCATCAAAATACACGTTCAGCCCCACAGCCCCCTCGGCACGAACGGTCAAGGTCCACACTTCATGACCCCCACTGACACCGCGGTCCGCCAACTCGAAAAAGTCCGCCTGGGTGGGCAACACCACCCCAACCATGTCCCTTCCCTCCTTCTCCGAGCGGTCTTCCATCATGGCCGTCGCTTCCGACAAATCAGGCGTGTTCACGACCAGTTCAGCTTGGGCCCAAACTCCACTGCCAACCATCACGCCAAGCGTGAGGGCCACCGCCGCTTTGGCGGTTTGCCAAATTCCTTCAATTCCTTGTGCAATCATGGCCACCAAGATACCCTCACTTGCACTTCTCTCCTGTATTTTCACGGACCCATGACCTCTTCTTTTTGCACCCCCCGTCTTCCTGTTTGGATGCTCCTGATGGCGCTGCTTGTCCCGGGACCTTTGCGGGCCCAAACCGACACCCCCGAAGACATGACGCCTCAAGAGGCGGCCCAAAAGTTTGGGACCCTCATGCGTTACATAGGACAGCTGTACGTCGACAGCGTCAACGTCCAAGAACTCGCGGAGCAAGCCATTGTGAAGATGCTCGAGAACCTCGATCCCCACTCGGTGTATTTTTCTGCCGAAGAACTTAGGCAAGCGGACGAGCCCCTCAACGGCAACTTCGACGGCATCGGCGTGCAGTTCAACATCTTCAAGGACACCATCATGGTGGTCTCCCCAATCAGCGGAGGGCCCTCAGAGCGTCTAGGCATTCGGTCGGGAGATCGTTTTGTGGAAGTCGACGGCGACAACGTCGCAGGCATCGGCATCACGAACAAAGACGTCATGAAGCTGCTCAAGGGCCCCAAAGGCACGGTCGTGCAAGTGGGTGTGAAGCGAGTGGGCGAACCTGAGCTCATCACCTTCGACATCGTACGCGACAAAATCCCGATTTACAGCATCGACGCCGCCCACATGGTCGACGACAAGGTGGGCTACATCAAGGTCAGCCGGTTCGCCAAAACCACCATGAACGAGTTCCGGGAGGCCTTGGTGGACTTGAAAGACGAAGGAATGAAGGACCTCGTCCTGGACCTGCAAGGCAACGGAGGCGGGATGCTCCGTACGGCCATCGCGATGTCAGATGAATTCTTGAGCGGCGACAAACTCATTGTGTACACGGAAGGGCGGGCCTTCGAGCGAGAGAACACCTACGCCCAATACAAAGGGCTTTTTGAGAAAGGACGCCTTGTGGTGCTCATCGACGAAGCTTCTGCCAGCGCAAGCGAAATCGTCTCTGGAGCGGTGCAAGACTGGGACCGCGGATTGGTGATGGGGCGACGGAGCTTCGGTAAAGGCCTCGTGCAGCGCCCCATGCGCCTGCCCGACGGAAGCGCTGTCCGTTTGACGGTGCAGAAGTACTTCACGCCTGCTGGACGTTGCATTCAAAAGCCTTACGACGACGGTGTGGAAGCCTACCGCAAGGAGAAGTTTGAACGTTACGAGCGTGGCGAATTGCTCAGCTTGGACAGCCTGGAGCTGCCGGACAGCCTCATGCACCAAACCCGCATTCAAGGCCGACCGGTCTACGGCGGCGGTGGCATCTTGCCTGACCTTTTCGTGCCAATCGACACCGCCTACAACTCCCCCACATTCAGCCGCATCCTGCGCAAGGGATTGTGCAGCCGTTACGCCCTGACAGAGGTGGACGCGGATCGGGACGCTTGGGAGGCCCGCCACCTGTCAGAAGATCACTTCGTCGAAGACATGGCCTTCAACCAGGAAGAAATTGCCGCGTTCAAAGCATTCGTGTTGGAGGAAGGCGTGACGGTGGACGACGCAGAGTGGACGCGTTCGTTGCCTGCCATCGAAATGAGACTCAAGGCCTTCTACGGTCGGAACATTTACAACAACCGGACATTTTACCGTGTGATTGGCGGACTCAACGAGACCCTCCAAGAGGCCATCGGTGTTTTGAACGGTGGCACGTTCAAGTCTGTGAACTTGGCCCACAAGACCTTCTGAAAAGGCCCCTTATTTTTGACTCAAAATCAATCTTTCTACACATGCGTTTTTCTTTCACCACTGTGATTCTGGCCGCGTTGACGCTCGGATTCGCTTCATGCAACGAAGGCGGCGACACCTCTGTGGAGTCCAAGCCCATGACCAGCTCAGACAAGGCCACCCCTGCTGCGCCCGCGGTCAACGCCAAACCCCAAGCGTTTGACCCCGCCAAGGATGCGGCCCAAGCGCCTGCTGGCCCAACCACTTCCATGGTTTTCGACACCTATGAACACGACTTTGGCACCCTGGACGAGGGCGATGCCGTGACCCACTTGTTCTCGTTCACCAACACCGGCAGCGAACCTCTTCTCCTCGAGAAGTGCAAAGGATCATGCGGGTGCACCGTGCCTAAGTGCCCCAAGACACCCATCGCTCCTGGTGCCCAGGGTGAGATTGAAGTCAAGTTCAATTCCAAAGGCAAGAAGAACAACCAGACCAAGACGGTCACCATCAACGCCAACACAGACCCCTCTCAAACAATCTTGAAGATCAAGGCGTTTGTGAACCCGGCCGAGACCAAGTAAGGCTCGAAGACTGCATGAAAAAGCCACCCCGAGGGGTGGCTTTTTTCGTGTCCAAGACTTTGGTTATTGGAGCAAGGCGTCGATGTCTTGAGCAAGCTCGTGGTCCTTGCGTGTGACCACACCCCCTGCGTCGTGCGTGTGCAATTCAACGCGCACATAGCTGAACGTGTTCACCATGGTGGGATGATGGGCATGGGACTCAGCCAAGAATGCCACACGCGTCATGAAGGTGAAGGCTTCTTGGAAGTCTTTGAAGCGGAATTCCCGCACAAGTCGGTTGTCACGTTCTGTCCACATGGCTTGTCGTTTGCTCCAAAGTAACGCAAAAAGGCGCGGTTCGACCGCGCCTTTGCATTCTCTTGCGTTTGAAGGTCAGTGGGTCCCCCCGAGCGATGCGCCGTCGTTGTGGTCGTCCACGTCGGTTGAGGTCTCGGTCGAGGCCGTTTCAGTGGCGCCACTTTCGACGAAGAGCAACAGCTCACGCATCTTCTCTGCCTCGCGGATGAACCCGTTGCGCTCCAAGCCATACGCCACATTGCCAATCAACCGACGGACAATGTCCACGCTGCCACAGGGCCCGCAGTTCTTTTCGTCCACGGGCAGTTCCAGGTGGCTCAAAAATTCGCTCACCTCGGCTTTGTTGATGACCGTACCCTGACTGAAGGGATTGATGTAAAAGAGCACCCCCCCCGGCGTTTGGTTGTCCGGCGCACCCAATTCGTGGTGCACGTGATGCTCGTCGCAGTAGCACAGGATGAAGTGGTTGGGAAGGTTGACCCCGTGGATGGGCAAATTCAAATCCTGGGCCAAGCTCAAGTACAAAATGCCCAACCCCAACGGGTTGCCTTTCTTCTCGCCCAGCACATGTCCCACGAGAGCATGCTTGGGGTCAGGTTGGCCGCTTTTGGCGTTGGTGTACCCTTCTGCGTCAAACAAAATGTGGTTGAGGATGCGCACTTGCTCCAATGCTGTGAACTCCTCGTTCAATTCCAACCAAACATCGCGCTTGAGCTTGACGTATGCCTCCCGAACCTCGTCCATGTTCAAGAGCGGGTCGGCCGCCTTGTGGACCCACAACGCACCTTCGATGGCACTCTCCGCACCGCAGTCAAACCAATCGCGAAGTCCCTGGTGTACGTACGCGCCGTGCAACCCATCCACCAACTCGTCCATGCGACGCTCGTGTTCTGGACATTGGGCGTGAGACTCCCGAGATTCGAGCAAGGCTGGCAGCACCTCTGTGCCTCGGGCCAGCAGCTGATCCCTCACATGTTTGTACACCCCTTCGTCAGGGTCATCGAGCAATTGAATCAGCGCGTGAATTTCGTTGGGTTGCATTCTGGCAGATTGTTAGGTCTGCTCCAAAGCTACCGGCCACCTTCACACCTTGCCGGAGACCCCATGTGCAGTTTTCACATTGGTTGTGTTAATCGCCCTATCTTCCATTTTGTGAGTCCAACCACCTCCACCACGACCTCCCCAGACATGGTCACCGATCGCATGCGGATCACCTACGCCCTCTGGTTCACCATGGCCTTTTTGTTGGCCATTTGGGGAGTGTATGCCTTGAATGAAATGTTGGAACTGGGCTGGCGCAAACACGGAATGCACCCCAGACAATGGGACGGGCTGCGAGGCATCTTCACCTACCCTTTCCTCCACGGCGACCTCGGCCACCTGTGGAACAACACCATGAGCTTCTTCACGCTCAACGGATTCTTGTTCTATTTCTACCGAAGCATTGCCCTTCGGGTTTGGGTGTGGCTGTTCCTCTGCAGCGGCCTGTTGCTTTGGGGCCTAGCCGTGGATGGCAACCACATTGGGGCCAGTGGCCTCATTTACGGTTTGGCGGCTTTCCTGTTCATGAGCGGAGTCATACGCAACAACCGAATGTTGCTTCGAGTGAGCCTTGCCGTGGCCTTCCTGTATGGTGGCATCGTATGGTGGATGTTGCCAATCGACGACCATGTCAGCTGGGAGGGCCACCTCAGCGGGGCCATCGTGGGTGCGGTGCTGGCCATCGCGTTTCGACGCCAGGGGCCACAAGACCCCACTTACCAATTTGAAAAAGAACCCGAGGACGCGCCGTTGCCGGATTGGTGGACACGCGCCCACCCAGAACATCCCGACACGCTGGCCCAAAAAGAAAAAGAGGACCCGGCCGCAACCCCATCCTCTTTTCAGTCCAACACGGGTGTCCCGACGTTCAATTCGTCGAGCACGTCTTGACGGCGATCAGCTGTTGAGCATCACCGGCATCACCAACATCAACACGTCTTCACCTGCCTCTTCAGGCTCACTTGGGCGAATGATGCCAGCACGGTTGGGGGCACTCAATTCAAGGTTGACTTCCTCGGCTTCAAGGTTGTTGAGCATGTCCACCAAAAACTTGCTGTTGAAGCCAATCTCCATGTCCTCACCGAGGTAGCTGCAAGCGAGGTGCTCTGTGGCCTCGTTGGCGAAGTCCAAATCTTCTGCACTCACCGTCAATTCGCTTCCAGCGATGCGCAAACGTACTTGGTGGGTGGTCTTGTTGGCAAAGATGGCCGCACGGCGAATGGCTTGGAGAAACGCCACGCGGTTGATGGTCATGCGGTTGGGGTTGTCCTTGGGAATGACCGCGTCGTAGTTGGGGTATTTGCCTTCAATCAACCGGCACAAGATCACCACGTCGTCAAACGTGAAGCACGCGTTGCTTTCCGTGAAGGAAATGTTCACCGCTTCGGCAGAGGACGCAGCATTCTTGAGCAATGTCAGCGGCTTTTTGGGCACGATGAAGGACGCAGTTTCAGGCGCTGACGCGTCCATGCGCGCGTAACGCACCAAGCGGTGTGCATCGGTGGCCACAAATCTCACGTTGTCGGAGTACAGCTCAAAGAACAGACCGCTCATGACAGGGCGCAGGTCGTCGCTGCCAGCGGCGAACAAGGTGCGGTTGATCGCGGTGACCAGCGTGCCCGCCGCCATGTCCACCCCAACGGCCCCTTCCAACGCGGGCGATTGTGGAAACTCGTCTCCATTGGCTCCGGTCAACTTGTACTTTCCTGCGTCGCTGGTGAGCTCAACCGCATGGGTGGCGGGATCCACCTTGACCGTCAAGGGGATGTCTGGGAACGCTTTCAAAACGTCGAGCAGCATCCGCGCAGGCACCGCGATGGTGCCGGTGTCCTCGGTGCGCACCTCCATTTTGGACGACATCGTGGTCTCCAAATCGGAGGCCGTCATCGCCAACTCGCCCGGAGAAAGCTCGAACAAGAAGTGGTCGAGGATCGGCAAAGTGTTGCTGTTGCTCAAAACGCCGCTCAACGTTTGGAGCTGGCGGAGCAGATGGTTGCTGGATACGATAAACTGCATCTTACGATTGTTGGAACACGAAGATGACGACGATGTCTCCCCTTCACACCCTGAAAGAAGCTGGATTTATTCACACTTCATCCCCAGCACACACCTCCTGAATCGCTTGATTGACGTCCTCCACGGACAATTCCCAGCCGCAGCGAAAATGTCCCTCAGGGCAACGCTTCCGCCCGTGCACGCCACAAGGACGACAGGCCAACTCTGGTGTGGGTTCCACAACTTTATGCTTCGAAGCACGTGGTCCAAACCCAAACCGGGGAACCGTGCTGGCAAACAACGCCACGGTGGGCGTGTTCATGGCGGATGCCACGTGCAAAGGCGCACTGTCGTTGGCCACCACGCCGCGGGCCATGCCCACCGCAGCCGCCAACCCCAACAAGGAAAGAGCGCCTGCGCAGTTGACCACATGATTCCTGCCCTGGGCCAACCTGGCGCACAAGTCGTGCTCCGAGGGTGCCCCCATCAACAAAACCCGACCCTGAAGACGGTCCAACAATTTGGCAAATTGTCCCTCAGGCCAAGCCTTGGTGGCCCACTGCGATCCTGGCATCACCAACAACGCTCCCCGGGCCTCCAAGGCATCCGCCTCAGCACGATGGTGCTCGGCAGGGTGCAGTTTGGGGTTGGCCACCGCCTGCCCAAAGGCTTGTGAATCATATGCGGAAAGCAAATCGACATGACGCTGGACCTCGTGCGTGCCTTCGCCCCACTGGTGTGGGATCCTGTGGGTGAAACGCCACGCCAAGGGATTGTTCGCGTAGCCCAACCGTGCTGGGGCCATGCTCAGGGCGGTCAAAACCCCTGAAGACGAGTGCCGATGCAGGTTGACCACGACGTCGTACCTGGCTTTTCTGGTTTCGCGGACGAGCCTTCGCCAGTCTCGCCCCTTGAAACGAGGGCGCTTGTCCCACGCCAACACGCGACGCACGAATGGGTGGGCCTCAAACACCCCTTCCATGGGCCTTCGCACCAAGACGTCAAGAAGGTCGCTGGGATGAGCCTTGTGCCATGCTTCCAGTGCAGACGTGGCGAGGACCACGTCGCCCAAGAACGCCGTTTGGATGAACAAAATGCTTCGCGTTGTCGCCACAGCGAAAAGGTACTGCAGGTGAGTTCAGACCGCGACGTCGTGCTCACGCAAGGCCTCGGTCAATGACGTTTTTCGATCCGTGCTTTCTTTGCGCTCTCCAATGACGAGGGCACAAGGGACTTGGTACGTGCCTGCAGGAAAGGTCTTGGGCCGGGTGCCAGGAATGACGACAGCTCGGGGCGGAATCTCACCGCGTGTCTCCACTGGTTCGGGGCCTCGGACGTCCAAAATGGGGGTGCTGGCCGTCAGGACCACGTTGGCCCCAAGGACCGCTTCGCGCCCCACGTGAACCCCCTCCACCACAATGCATCGCGAGCCGATGAATGCCCCATCCTCCACAATGACAGGTGCCGCCTGCAAGGGTTCGAGCACACCACCGATGCCCACACCCCCGCTCAGGTGCACGTCAGCGCCAATCTGGGCGCAAGACCCCACTGTGGCCCACGTGTCGACCATGGTGCGCTCCCCTACGTAAGCCCCGAGGTTCACGTACGAAGGCATCAAAATGCAATCCTTGGCGACAAACGCTCCATGGCGCACCACGGCGTGAGGCACCACCCGGACACCCGCCGCGGCGTATCCTTTTTTCAAGGGCATTTTGTCGTGAAACTCAAAGGGACCGACTTCATGGGTGACCATCTTTTGGATGGGGAAATTGAGCAGCACCGCTTGCTTCACCCATTCGTTCACCTGCCACGACCCGTCCCCAAGGGGCTCTGCCACTCGCAAGGCCCCCACATCCAAGCCCGCCATCACATTGGCTATGGCGTCTTTCACCTCCTGCTTTTGAAGCTGGGTGCGGTCGGCCCATGCCTCCTCCACCCGCGATTTCAAATCTGCTGCATTCATGCTGCGAAGGTAGACTGCAAGCCTGTGGCGACATGGCTACATTTGGCACATGGCGCGACTCATTGGTTTGGACGTTGGCGGGGTTCGCACTGGGGTGGCATCCACAGACGACTTGAAGCTCATTTGCTCTCCGCTGGAGACGGTGAAGACCGCTGACCTCATGGCCAAACTCCGCACCCTGACCGACGCACACGAGGTCGAGGGGTTCGTTGTCGGCCAACCCAACCTCATTGCAGGAGAAGCCACAGATGGCACCCCGTTCATCGACAAGGTGGTCGCCAACCTCAAAAAAACTTACCCAGGCATGACGGTCCATGTCGTCGACGAGGGACACACGTCACAGGAAGCCGCCCGAATTCAAGTGGAGGCCGGCATGAAAGCCTCCAAACGCCGCGAAAAAGGAAGCCTCGACGCCATCGCAGCAAGCCTCATTCTTCAACGCCATTTGGACGCTCAGGGCCCGGGGACAACAAGCAAGCCCCTGCCGGACTTCAGCTTTTGAAGACCTCGACGGTCTTCTGCTCACGAACCAGATCGGTGAACCGGCCCTCGTAGCGGGTGGCGCGCACGATGTGGTTGTCCACCCAGTGATAATTGCCGCCTCGCGGTTTGTTCATCAACAAGCCATGGTACTTGAACCCGTGCTTGTTCAGCCACGTCTCGGTGACCTCTCGGTGCTCCTCCGTGCGCGACGTAAAAAAGGTGATGATGTGACCTTCGTCGTGCCAGCGGTTCAACGTGTCGAGGGCATCTCCAAACGGCAAGCACGTGGCCATGCGCTCAGGCTCTTCGTTGGGAACATCTTCAGTCACCGTGCCGTCGATGTCGATCAGATAGTTTTTGACTTCGTCTGGCAATTGAGGAGAGGCATTCAAGCCATGCGCATCTTGCGCGGGATTCAAGGTGTGGTCAATCATGAGGCCGATAAAACTAGCCGCCTCATCAATGTCATCCTAGGGTTTGGGACGGTCAAGCCAAACTGAAGTTGTCAACACCTCGGGCTCCGCCATCCACGCTTCGTTCCATGCGTCCACCTCCTCACCAGCGAGCACATGCCAGTTGGCCCAACGGTCTTGAGGCACTCCTTCTCGCATCATTGTCTTCTGTGCCCTCTGCGACATCCCCCATGCATCAGGACGCTTGGCCTTCATGGCACGTCTGAACTTCTTCAGCCACTGCCCCCAAACTTTGTCCACGCCCTTTTCAAAGGCCCCACCTGACCCTGACAACTCCGGCGCGAACTCCATGCCTGTGGCACGGATCGCCGACGTGACCTTTGTCAACGACGCATGGTGCGACTCCAGAAGATCTTTGTGTTCTTCCATCCACCCGTCCAGAACCCACTTCTCCCACTGCTCCGAAGTCATCCACCCGTCGTGTGTTTGCCACCCTGATGTCGCGAGTTCTGTGGCAATGACCAAGCCATGATCGCGCAAGCGGAGCGCAGGAAATGCCAAGCCACGGGACGCAAAGGCTCGTGGCAACTGATGCCAATACCTCCACTCACCCGGCCCCACAATCACACACGCACTTTGCAGGAGCATTTCTTGATATAAAGGACGAAGCAACACCCCTGGGCTGCACCGGGCAGCCTCTTTCAATGCCCATGCATCCCATCCCTGTGTTGGCTCTTCAAAGGGTTGCTTCCCCGCTTTCCAAGACGGCGCCCCATTCTTCTCGTCCCCTTTCACCATGCCAACACGTCCCTGCTCACCCAACCAAAACAGTTGGTTTTCCCGCACATGGGCAGGGCCCTCCATGGCGTCAGTGTTCAAGAGGGCTTTGCAAATCCCTTCGTCGCGCATTTCGCACGCCCACAATGCGGCACACGAAGCCTTCAAAGACGCGTCGTCCGCATCAATGACCACCAAGCCAAGGTGGCCATACCAACGGTGCATCCACCTGAAAAACACCTGGGCGTAGCGCCCGCCTTGGTTCTCCACCACCTCCAAATCCTGAAGCAAGTCGCGCACGACCGACTCGCGAGCGCCATCCTCGCCCCACGCACGCACAACGGCTTCCAGGCCTTGTGTCGCAAGTCTGCCAACAGGGTTGGGAGTGGAGACGTCACCCGGCGTCCAGTTGTGAGCTCCAGATCGGCCAAAGACCCGCGCGGCTTCCTTCCAATCGTGGTCTTCTGAGGCCATCCAAAACACGGGAACGACAGGCACGCCCCATGCCTGTTCAAGGCCTTTGGCTGTGCGGATGGCGGAGAGCACCTTGTGATGAAGAAACGCCGGGCCGCCACACACCACCAATTGATGCCCAACTGTCACAACACGACATCCCTCGCAGTCAAGGTCCTGCATTCTCGGGGGTTCCCAACCTTGGGAGGCGTACTGTCGCTTCAAGGCGTCTGTGAAAGCATGTCGTCTTGCCTCCGACCAGGAGGCTTGTTCTGGCACCTTGGACCACCCGGTCCAATCTTCTCCAAGGCCTTCAGGCAGCGTCGAGGGCCATGCCGTCAATGAATGCCTTTGCCACATCAACGAATCAACTGCAGCAGCCCCTTGTGTTGCGTCACACCGTCAGGGTCTTCCATGCGAATCGACCATCCGTAAGCACCTGCAGGACATGGCTTGCCATCCATGCCCTGGCCGTCCCAGCCTTGACCCTGGGCTTCTTCGCTGTCATACTCTCCCTTCCAAACCACATTTCCCCAGCGCGTTGTCACCGAAACCCATGCATGGGTTTGCTCTGGGAGGCTCGGCATCCAACGGTCGTTTAAGTCGTCTGAATCGGGGGTGAATGCGTTGGGCACAAACAAAGCCTCTTCCGGTTCTGGCGTCGAGCTTCCTCGAATGGGACTGTGGCTGGAGGAAATCTGCATCTCCGTGGGTTCGATGAAAAAATCGTCCACGAAGTAGTACGCCAGAGTTCTTCCCTCGCCTTCGTCTTTGCGGATCCGGGGCATCGTCCCCAAAAGCCCAAACGTGAAGTGCGTATAAGCCTGATCAGCTTGAAACACGAAAGTGAAGTTGCGCCAATCCGGGTCAACGAGCGCTTCGTGGATTTTGAACTGCGCGTGCAAATCCAATTTCTCGTGCCCCTCTTGCAATGGTGCACCGAACCCCATGGCCACGCCAAGGCCACTGACGCCCATGCCTGCATCCACCCAATCGTGCACCCGTCCGGACGTCAGGGAAAAACTCATGCTGTAACGCTGTCCAGGCTCCAGGGGCTGCGAAAACTTGCCTGTGAGATACTCGTGTCGCGCCGAAGCTTCATCGCTGTACGCCATCAGCCCGACCACCGCATCCCCGCCATGGGCGGGCACTTTGGCCAAGGGCGTTTGGGGCAAATCGCCCGCCCCAGATCCATTGTTGTGGTAGTAATCCAACGTTTGGGACGTGCCCAAGCTTCCCGACCAATCGGCACAAAAATGGAGCTGTCCGGAGGCATTCGGCAACGCGAGGTGGGACTCAAAACCGCCGTTCACCACACGAAGCTGTCCAAACATTGTCAGAGACAGGCATCCCGCCCACAAGGTCAGCGCGACGTAAGGTTTCAGAGACATGACGTCAAGGTACAACAGAAGGCCTCTACCTGCGGGTGGGGCTGGTGGCCAAGACCGCGCGCAGGCCCCACATTTGGCCAGGGACGAAGAACAAACTCGTCCTCAATTGGCCCGCAGAGCGCTTCACCATATCCGGCCGCCTCCAATCCGACACCACCCCCGCTTCAATCCTGACGCGGTGCGCCCATCGCCCCACTTTTTGCAGCACATCTTCTGGGGCCAACCCTGGCCATTGCGATGGATCTTGGGGAAATTTCATGCGCCATACCGTGGGTCGAACCACATCCACCGCCACCGCAAGGCGGGGCCGCCAAGCGCTTGTCGCATCTGCCCCTTCCCACACCACCCCGAGCCGCAGCGCATGACCTGGAGCCAAGGGCGCCGGCAACGTGTCCCGCTCAAACGCCAGGCTGTCGGGAATCAACACCACCTGCCGCAAAGGCGATGCGCCCGAGGCATCTTCTCCAGCAATCCAACCTTTGACGAAAGGCGACAATTGGTCTTCACTTAAGGCCCAAGGCTGATGGTGGTCCAGACGAAGGGCCCAAGTCTGGCCTGTTCGGCCGCGGTGCAGCCGACGCTCCAGGAATACGCTGGGACGGGTGGAACTGAGGGAGGACGACAGCCAATCGAGTGTCGGTTGTGTCGCGGAAGCGTGGACTTCCCGCCCTGCACCCAGCCACCATTCCCAGGCGTCTTGGGGGACCCATTTGTCCAAGGAAAGGGAATCGATGTTGACGTCGGAGATGTAGTCGAACCTGATGCCATCAACCACAAGACTGTCTTGGACATGAGGTTGGCCTGGTCCCGTCGAAGCCCACGAGAATGCCACACTGCACCACAACACCAAGCCACAAAAGTTTGTCCTTCCACCCATGGAAGAGACAAGTTAGTGTTTAGAGTGCACCTCCACCTTGGCCTTTCTCACCTCCTGCTTGGGGGCTTGGCCGATCACAGACAACTCACGGGCAGCGTTGAGGTCATCCACAGACGGCAGCTCAGATGCGTCCAACACCTCCATGTTCGAGACATGCGCTTGCTCGCGCTCCTTGACTTCTCGAACGTCCAAATCTGCAGCAGGCTGCTCAGATAGAGCCTCGTCGAGGTTGCGTTGCATCAGAACCGGCGTGGATTCCTCCACATCGGAGGCTTCAGTCATGTCCGTGGCTTGAATGCGGGGCGTCACCTCGGGTACATACTCGACGCCAGATGGCATCCACAACCACGCCAAAGCCAACGCGGCGACAACAGCTGCACCACCCGTCCACCAAGATTTTTTGGTGGACGTGACCTGCTCAGGCTGATCCAAGGCGCCGAACACATGAGCCTCAAGTCCTGCAGGAGGGTCGAGTTCCATGCGGAGTGCCTCTTCTCGGAACAGGCGCTCAGCCTTTGTCCATGGCTCTTGGCCAGGAGCTTCAGGCATGTGCAAGTTTGATTTTTCGATGGGCATTCGGTGGTAGAACGTGGACAATCGCAGATGGTTGCTTCATCCCTTGTTTTTTTCGTCTGAACGAGGCAAAGCGCGACGGGCCATGGCTTTTAAATTGGCCTGCAACTGCTTGCGACCCCGTGACAGTTGGCTTTTTGATGTGTTGACATCGACCTGCAGCATCTCGGCAATTTCCTTGTGGCTGAATCCGTCGACGAGGTACAATTGGATGACAGTACGGTACCCCTTGGGCAGGGCGGCCATGGCGGTTTGGATCTCCCCCATGGTGAAGTCCGCCTGCTTGGACGCCTCAAAATCCCGCGGCGTGGACAACGCTTCTGACACGTCGGTGTGGTGCCGATGCTTGAGGTTGCGCCGATAATGAGTGATGGCCGTGTTGACCGTGATGCGACGCACCCAACCTTCGAAACTGTTGAACTCCGTGAACTTGGCCAAATTCTTGAACACCTTCACCCAACTCTCCTGGGCAATGTCGGCCGCAGCCTCTCCGCTGTCGGAATACCTCAGCGCGGTGGCAAACACCTTGCCTGCAAATCTCCTGTACAGTCGTGTTTGGGCGCCCCGCTCTTCTGCGATGCACCGTTCCAGCAAATCTTTTAGTTCGTCGTCCATCTGTTTTGCAAGCGTCCCGGCCTGTCAGTCAAACTGGGACGCGTGCATGCCCAACCAAGACAACACGGACCCAGAGAAAAGTTGCATCCGGGTCGAATCATTCAGGGCCATGTCTTCGATAAATTGTCCAAACTCCAAGTCACCGAGAGGGAACGGATAATCGGTGCCCATGCAAATCCGGTCGGCACCTTGCATTTCCAAGATGTAGCGAAGCAGACGAGGGTCATGGGTGATGCTGTCCACCCAAAACTTGCCGAGGTAGGTGTCAGGGGCGTTTTCGTTGTCGATGGCCACGAGATCGGGTCGGCAGGCGTGGCCGTGTTTGATCCGCCCGATGGTGGGCAAAAAAGACCCCCCAGCATGGGAAAACAGGACGCGCAACTTAGGGTGTTTGTCCAACACTCCTGCAAAAATCATCGAGCACGCCGCCCGGGAAGTCTCGGCTGGCATGCCCACCAGCCAAGGCAACCAATACTTCTCCATGTCCGCCTTGCCCATCATGTCCCAAGGGTGGATGAACAGCGACATGCTGAGCTCCTCACAAGCCTCGTAGAACGGTGCAAACCGAGAATCGCCCAAGTTGAGTCCGTTCACATTGGAACCGACTTGCACCCCCTGGAGTCCAGCCGCATGGGCCTCACGGAGCACCTCAATGGCCAGGTCTGTATCCTGCATAGGCACGGTAGCCAGCCCCACATAGTGTTTGGGATGGTCGCGCGCGATTTGGGCCAAGTGGTCGTTCAAGAACCTCGCCAAATCAGCGGCATCTCTGGCCTTCGCCCAGTAGGCGAACATCACGGGGATGGTGCTGACCACCTGCACTTGCACCCCAGCTTTGCCATATTCCTCGATGCGCTCCTCGGCATCCCAACAATTGGAGGCAATCTCCCTGAAGAAGAGGTCGTCTCGCATCATGTTGGCGTACCCTGGTCGAGACACTTCCAAATGGATGAACCCCCCGTAGCCGAATTTCTCCGACCACTTGGGCATGACCCGAGGCAAAATGTGCGTGTGGCTGTCTATTTTGAGCATGGCAGGTCGTGTCTGGGGCATCCAAGATACATGAAGGTCATGCCCCCTTTCTCACCCGCCGCAAGTCCAAACGGTTGACCGGAGATATGACCCAGCCCGTCACGTCTTGCCGCAAGACATGCGTGACACGGTCGTGAAACAGAGGGATGACAGGCATTTCGCTGTGAACCAAGCTGTCCATGGCCATGTAGAGCGCCCGACGCCTCGCATCGTCGTTTGACAACGCCAGGGCCTGTTGATAAAGGGCTTCAAATTCCGGATGGCAATGGTGTGTATAATTGGGGCCTCCTGGTGAAAAATTGGCCTTCACGAACAGGCCCAAAAAGTTCTCTGCATCTGGGTGATCCGCCAGCCAGGACTTGTAAAATACCGCCACTTCACCTTGTGCCACACGTTCTCGAAGCACCGATGAAGGCAACACGTCGATTTGAACGTCCAACCCCAAGGCCGTCCAATCGTATTGAATGGCAGCGCACAGGTCGGCATAGTCTGACGTGGTGCTGACGACTATGGTGCCCACGTCTTCCCCTTCGGCGTGGCCCGCTTCGGCCAGCATGGCCTTGGCTGAGTCCAATTCAAGGCGAACAGCACGCGGGGCGTCACATCCCAGCATCGAAGGCGGGACAAATCGATCGGTGGACGACACAGAATTGCGCCGCAGATGCCGGGCCATCGAAGGGCGATCCAAGGCCAAACTCAGTGCCTTCCTCACCTTCGGATTGTTCAGGGCGGGTGGGGTTTGGCTCCCACCCAAGACCACGCCGAGGTAATCTGTCTTCAGAAAAGGCACATGTTGCAACTGAAGCTCCTCGGCAAACGACGAACGAAGCCCTCCCTCCTCGTCGAGCAACGTCTCCATGAACGACGGGTGCAAGCCGCTGATAAAATCGTAGCGCCCCTGGCTGAGCCCGAGGAATTCTGACCCCATGTCTTGCACGACATCGATGTGCACGGCGTCCAAATATGGCAACTGCTGCCCTTGGTCGTCGAGCTCCCAAAACTTTGGATTGGGGTGCAACACCAACCCCGCATCCTCCAACCACCACTTCAAGACAAACGGGCCTGTGCCCCCAGGTTGGTCCCGCAAGCTCACGCCCTTGGTTTGGGCGTGTTCCTGGTCCACCACGGCTCCATATGCCGTCGTCAACAACCCAAGAAAGGGAGGGTATGCTTGGCTTAGCTGAATTTCCACAGTGCGATCGTCCAGCGCGCGGATGCCGTCCTTCACCACCGCGTCCAGGATCCAGCCTCCGGACGAAATAACCAAGGGGTCCCGGAGGCGCTCCAAAGAGAACACCACATCGGACGCTTCGAGGAAACGTCCCGACGAGAAGGCCACCCCGTGCCTGAGGTGAAACGTGTAGGTGTGTGCGACGGGGTCAACTTCCCAAGATTCTGCCAGACAAGGAACGACATCCAGCTCCGCGTTCAATTCCACCAAGCCGTCGTACAATTGGTCCACCACCCACATGTGCTCGAGGCTTCGGGCGGCCGCAGGGTCCAAGCTTGTGATCGCCGAGCTCTCGTTGTATCGAAACACCTGTTTGTCCGCGTGGTCCGCCCCGTCGCCGTCGCCGCAACCTGTCGTCCCACCCAAAAGGGACGAGGCAATCAAGGCCCAAATCCAGTGAACAAGAGAGGTGTTTTTGCGTTTCTTCGACACAGAGCGGAAGGTACGCAGAGTACTTTTGCGCCTGCAAACATCACCATGGTCTACCGTCCACAATCGCCTTCAATTTTTCAGCTGACGCTTTGCATGATGGCATGGCTCTTTTGGTCCATGACAGGCTTCTCTCAAGCTGACACGTTCACCGTCCGCGGACGGGTCACCGACGCGAACACAGGTGAGTATGTCTTGGGGGCCAACGTCATTGTCGACGGCCAAAGCCAAGGTGCCTCGACCAACATCTATGGGTTTTACAGCCTCACCCTGCCCACGGCCTCCACATCCTTGACCTGTTCTTTCATTGGGTATGCGCCCCTTTCAAAGGAATTGGACGGAACCCGCGACGTGGAGTGGAACGTGGAATTGACACCCCAATCGGTCGTGGTGGGCGCGGCCACCGTTGTGGGAACCGCGGGCCAAAACACAGAAAGCACCAACCTCGGCAAAGCCGAAGTCGCCATCGCGACCATCCAGCGCCTCCCTGCCTTGATGGGCGAAGTCGACGTCTTGAAAGCGATTCAATTGCTGCCGGGCATCCAAAGCGCGGGAGAAGGCAACAGCGGCTTTTACGTCCGTGGTGGCGGCCCTGACCAAAACTTGTTGCTGCTGGACAACGCCGCCATCTACAACGCGAGCCATTTGTTTGGCTTTTTCAGCGTGTTCAACGCAGACGCCATTTCCTCCGTCGAGGTGTACAAGGGAAGCATGCCTGCGCGGTTCGGGGGACGTGTGTCCAGCGTGCTCGACCTGGGGCTGAAAGAAGGGAATAGGAAAGAATTCAAAGGGAGCGGCGGCATCGGCCTGATCAGCTCCCGACTGACTTTGGAGGGACCTGTAAAAGAAGGTGTGTCCAGCTTCATCGTGTCAGGACGCCGAACTTACATCGACGTCCTGACACGTCCATTCGTGAAGACGACGTCTGCGGCAGGGTCTGGTTATTATTTCTACGATTTGAACGCGAAGTACAATCACCGCTTCAGCGACAAGGACGAGGTTTTCATTTCGGGGTACTTCGGAAGGGACGTGTTCAGTTTCCAGAGCGCAGATGCAGGTTTTGGGGCGTCCATTCCGTGGGGAAACTCGATGGTCTCAACACGCTGGAACCACGTGGTGACTGACAAGCTGTTTCTCAACGTGAACGCGTCTTACACAAACTATGAATTCGCCTTCACCTCAGGACAAGAGGATTTCGAATTTGGGTTCAATTCAGGGGTCGTGGATTGGACGCAGAAGGCTCAGCTCAGCTGGTACCCCAACCTGCGTCATGAGGTCCGAGCCGGTGCCGAGCACGTGTTCCACGAGTTTGTGCCGACGTCGTTCTTTTTCCGGCAAGGCGACAACGAATTCGACTTCGGAGAAGCAACCGTGTCGTTCAGCCATGAGAGCGCGGCGTACTTGGAGGACATCATGGACGTGACGGATGCCTTCCGAGTGCACCTCGGGTTGCGTGCGAGCGACTTCCGGCACGTGGGGCCGTTCACACGCATCACCCCAGGCGAAACTGCGTTGGCCCCCGACGACTCGACTGCCTACAGGCATGGCGAGTTGGTGAAGCGCTATGGAGGCTGGGAACCCAGGGTCAGCGCACGCCTGAAAACAGGACCGCGAAGCAGTGTGAAGGCAGGATGGTCGATCAACTACCAATACGTGCACTTGGCGTCGCTTTCGGCCACGACCACACCCACGGATGTCTGGTTGCCAAGCTCAGATTTGGTCCCGCCCCAGCGTGGCAGGCAATTCAGCGCAGGGTACTTTGTGGATTTGGGCGCCAATCGGGAGTGGGAAACATCGCTCGAAGTCTACCACAAAGAGCTGAACAACTTGGTTGAGTACGCCGAGAACACCCGTCCTGACCAAAACATCGGCACCAACCCCGACAACAACCTCGTGTTTGGAGAAGGCTCGTCGTATGGTGCAGAGTTCTTCGTGAAGCGGAAGTTTGGCAAGCTCAATGGATGGGTGGGTTACACGTGGAGCAAAACCGACCGTCAATTCGAAGACTTGAACAACGGCGACCCCTTCCCGGCCAAATTCGACCGACGCCACGACCTCAGCGTCGTGATGGATTGGACGCCGAGCCAACGATGGAACCTCTCGGCAGCCTTTGTGTATGCCACTGGCAACACGCTCACCCTCCCCATCCAACGTTACTTCTTGGAGGGCAACGTGACCGACGTCTACGGGTCGCGCAATGGATACCGCATGGTGCCGTACCACCGCGCGGACATCAGCGCCACGCTGTTCCCCAAGAAAAACTTCGAAAACCGAAATGTGGAACGCCGCTGGGTGTTCAGCATCTACAACGTGTACAACCGCGCCAATCCCTACTTCTTGTTCTTTGACAACGAAGGCGATTTGTTGGAAGGGAACCTGGAAATCCAGGCCAAACAAGTGAGTCTGTTCCCCATCTTGCCGTCGGTGTCTTGGAACTTCTCATTCTGAGGCGATCCTCCACCCCATGAAGGCGCTGCTTGAACTGAACCCCCTGATTTGGAAGTACCGAGGACGGTTGTTCCTGGGCATGGTCTTCGTGGTGTTCACCAACATGTTTGCGGTGTGGGCACCCTCGATGATTGGGGAAGGAATCAATGCCTTGAACGACGCCAACATGCATTTCTTGGCACCCATGGCGGAGGGAGAATCCCCCACCTTGGACCAACTCGAGCTGCCCCGCACATTGGCCTTCCTGGCGGACACCCTGGGGTGGGCTTGGAAAGGGCTGGAGGCCCCGACTTCGCGAGAGATCATCCTTGACTTTGTGCTGTGGGTCGGCGCGTTGCAGGCCCTGTTCTACCTCCTGGCTTTTCTCGTCAAGGGGGGCTTTTCGTTTTTAACCCGGCAAACCATCATTGTGATGAGTCGCTTGGTGGAATACGACCTCAAGCGCGACATCTACGGCCATTACCAAGTTCTGGACAGCAGCTTCTACAAGCGGAACGACACCGGCGATTTGATGAACCGCATCAGCGAAGACGTGAGCCACGTCCGCATGTACCTCGGCCCGGCCATCATGTACTCCATGAACTTGGTGGTGCTGGTGGCGCTGGTGGTCACGGTGATGTTGTCGATCGACCCGGTGCTCACGCTGTTTGCCCTTTTGCCCCTCCCCTTCATGTCGCTGGGCATTTACTTCATCTCTGCGAACATCCACCGCAAAAGCGATGCACGCCAGAAGGCGCAAAGCCGCGTCTCCAGCTTCGTGCAACAGCACATTGCAGGCATCCGGGTGCTGAAGAGTTTCAACCGCGAGCGCGACGCCGCAGAGAGGTTTGATGGTGAAACGGCGGCGTACAAAGTCCGTGTGCTCGACTTGGTCAAAGTCGAGGCCATGTTCATGCCGCTGATCGTCTTGCTCGTCGGATTGAGCACCATCCTCACGATCTACGTGGGCGGACAGCGCGTCGTGGATGGCCACCTCGAGTTGGGTCACATTTTCCAATTCGTCTTCTACGTCAACCTCCTGACCTGGCCATTCGCTTCAGTCGGATGGGTGACCTCCCTGGTCCAGAAAGCGGAAGCCTCCATGAATCGCATCCTGGACTTTTTGGACGCCACCCCCACCGTGATGTCCCCAGAAACGGGAGGTCGGACTGACGCTCTGTCCGCCGATCCGATGCTCGAGTTCGAGCGCGTGTCGTGGACGTACCCTGACACAGGCATCCAGGCCCTGAAAGACGTCTCGTTCACTCTCCAGGCCGGGGAAACCTTGGGCATCACTGGCCGAACCGGCAGTGGCAAGTCCACGGTCCTCCAATTGGCCATGCGCATGATGGATCCCCAAACGGGCTTCATCGCACTGGACGGCACCCCTCTGCCGGCATGGAATCTTCACGCCATGAAACAAGACCTGGGCTACGTGGCCCAGGATGTTTTCTTGTTCAGCGACACCATCGGCAACAACATTGCGTTTGGCCAAGGTGATGCCAACCAAGACAAAGTGCGACAAGCGGCCCAAGACGCAGGGGTTCGGCAGGACATTGAGGGGTTTGATCATGGGTTTGACACCATGCTTGGGGAACGCGGAGTCAACCTGAGTGGAGGCCAAAAGCAACGCATCAGCATCGCCCGTGCCCTGGTCAAAACCCCGCGGGTGCTTTTCTTGGACGACTGTCTCTCGGCGGTGGACACGGAAACCGAAGACGCCATCCTTTCTGCCATAGCCAGACAAAAAGCCTCCTGCACCCTGATGGTCAGCCACAGGCTCGCTTCGCTGCGCAATGCCGACCGCATCTTGGTGATGGACGAAGGGGAAATCGTGGAATCGGGCACCCCCGACGAGCTCCTCGCGGCCGGTGGGTTGTACGCCAAGATGTTCGAGCAACAGAAGGCCGAACAAGACTGACCTCTCTCGGGTTGTCTTCCCAAATTCAACCCATGTCC
>DKNS01000194.1:0-2576 GCA_002469765.1 Flavobacteriales bacterium UBA7382
AGCTTCACCCCCGACGGCGACGGCATCAACGACGTATTCAAGGTCGAAGGCGAAGATTTGCGCGGGTTTTGGATCAAGGTCTTCAATCGGTGGGGAGAGGTCATTTTCGAATCTGCCGACCCCGAAGATCCGTGGTTGGGCAACGTCGACGGCGGGGACCACTACGCGCCAGACGGCATGTATTTCTACCAAGTCCGCATTGAGCAGGAGGGAGGACCACTGCTGCTGGAGGGCCATGTTTTTCTGTTAAGATGACGGCAAATTGCCGAGGGCGTGATGCTTGGATTGGCTGACCTGGGCAGAAAGTGCACGAAAGTTTGTGCACGACCGCGCCTGAATTTTACCTTGCCCTCATGGATTCACTTCGTCACGCTGCCCCGCTGACTCCAACTGACGTGCTTCAGGCGTTGCCTGGCATGTTTTGGGACCACGATTGCGTCATGCTTCCGGGGTTGGGTGGCTTTGTGTGCAATCCGCGTTCGGCCTGGTACGACGAAGCCCAACAGCAGATTGTCCCGCCTTCGCGTGACGTGCTCTTCAACCCGCGTTTGACCACCAATGACGGCCTCGTGGCCAACGAGTTGATGGCCAAGCATGGCGTGGCTTACCCTGAAGCGATCCGGGCTGTGGAGACTTTGGTCGACACTGTGATGGCCCAGTTGAACGAAGGCCAAACAGCCGAACTCCCTGGCCTCGGCCGCCTCTACCAAGAGGACGATGCCCATTTGAGGTTTGTGGCCGACGCGGAGTTTGAGCGCGTGCTCGGCTCTTTTGGCCACGCCAGCATCGCGCTGTCGCCGCTTGAGGCCTTGACCGCCCCTGCTGCAATGTCCACCACCGAGGAGCCCAAGCGGAAGCCAAAAGTGGTGGCGTTGCCCCAGCGCGAGGAGACTTCTGTCCCATGGCGCACCCAATTGGCACGCGCCGCTGCGGCCGTGGCCATTCCGGTCACGTTGGGAGGGGCTTGGTTGCTCTCTCATCCCACAGGTTCAGAGACCATGTTGGGGTCCAACCCCTTGTGGAACTCAGCTCCTGTGGTGGCAACCTACGCGCCGTCGTCGCACACGGCGTTGGAGGTCGGGGAAGCGGTGGAACCTTCGGAAGGCTTGGCCGAATTCGTGGAACGCACTGGGTGGGAGGGGTTGTTGGAGTTTGATTTGGAAGCGGGCGTACCCAGGGCGGGTGGCCTGCGTGTCATGGTCTCCGTGACCCAACCGGTGCCTGAACCTGTTGACGTGGTCGACGTGGTTGAGGACACGCCAGCTCAGCAAGTCAACTTTCTGATTGTGGGTGGGGCCTTCTCGGTGGAATCCAACGCCTTGAATTTGGCGGCTTCCCTCGAGCGTGAAGGGTTCGAGTCTTCTTTGCACTTTCAATCCCACAACCAGTTGACGGTGGTGTCGTTGGGAGGCTACGTCACGGAAGGTGAGGCACGAGAAGCCCTGGCCGACGCCCGTGACCGCGGCCACGAGAAGGCATGGTTGAAGCGCCTTTGATTGGGCCATGAACGAGTCTGTGCGCCTGCAAGACCTCGACGCGGTCATCCTGGATTTCGGAGGGGTCCTCTACGACATTGATTACGACGCGCCATCCAAGGCCTTTGCCGCACTTGGAGACACCGAGTTTGCTTCACTCTACCACCAGGCATCCCAATCGCCTTGGTTCGACGCTATTGAGTCGGGAAAGATGGACCGCGCCACATTCTACAGGCACCTCTTGGGCCGCTGCAATCCGGGCACTTCCGAGGCGCAAGTGCATGAGGCGTGGTGCTGCATTTTGACGGGCATGCCTGCAGAGCGGGCTGAGCTTGTGGCAAGGTTGGGCACCCAGACCCGGTTGTTTTTGCTAAGCAACACCAACGCCATTCACGCTGCCGAGTTTGAGCAAGATTTGGAGCGTTCGTTGCCGGATGCACCGCGTTTTTGGGACGCCTTTGAAGTGGCGCACTACAGCCATGATTTGGGCGTCAAAAAGCCGGACCCTGCCACGTTTTTGCACGTCTGCAAAATCCACGGCTTGAACCCGACCAAGACGTTGTTCTTGGATGACAGCATCCAGCACGTGCGGGGTGCCGAGGAGGCGGGGTTGGTGGCCCACCACCTCGACCTCAGTGCGGGAGATTTTGCCGACTGGATGGCCAGGATGGGGTGGTTCTGACGGCGAGGTCAGGGGGCCGCACCAAAGAGCTTGTCAAGGTTTTCGTGCCGTTCCCCGGGAACGGGTGTTGAGCCTTGTTCCAAGATGAGGAACACCTCTTGTCCGCGGGCTTCCTTGGGGTAGGATTTGGCCCCTCGAAATTGGGTGCCTTCGGGATCGATGCGCAGCAATTGCGCTGAATCTTCCCCAAACTTGAAGTACCATTGGTCTCCGCCGTCGTTTCGCTCGAGGTAGGTCAGGCGCGATGTGGTGGTTTCCCAGAACATGGTGCTGAACTCCCAAATGAGAGCTTCCACCTTTTCAGGCTCCTTGGACGACACCCGGGCCCATTCGGTGGCGGGCATGCCCTGGGAGGCCAAGAAGCGGGCAAACTCCAGCTCCAGGCCTTCCAGTTCTTCGCGCGTCAAGACGCGGTAGCG
>DKNS01000194.1:2970-12094 GCA_002469765.1 Flavobacteriales bacterium UBA7382
TTGATGCGCTCGAACCGGCCTGAAGCCCCGCCGTGGCCGGTCTCCATGTTGCAGTCCATGATGAGGAGGTTGTCGTCGGTTTTGACGTCACGCAGTTTGGCGATCCACTTTGCAGGCTCCCAGTACTGCACTTGGCTGTCCCAATATCCTGTGGTGATGAGGGTGTGTGGGTAGTCCAGGGCCGCCACGTTGTCGTAAGGGCTGTACTGCATAATGTAGTCGAAGTACGCCTTGTCCTTGGGGTTTCCCCACTCGTCAAATTCACCGGTGGTCAAAGGAATGCTCTCGTCGAGCATGGTGTTGATGACGTCCACAAATGGCACGGCCGCGATGACGCCGTTGAACAGGCTGGGTGCCATGTTCATGACAGCACCCATCAACAACCCGCCGGCGCTGCCGCCCATGGCGTACATGTGGTCGGGCGTGGTGAATCCCTCATCCACCATGGCTTGTCCGCAGTCGATGAAGTCGGTGAATGTGTTCATCTTGTTGAACAGCTTGCCGTCCTCGTACCAGTTGCGTCCCATCTCGCTCCCGCCGCGGATGTGGGCCATCGCGTACACAAACCCGCGGTCGAGCATGCTCAACCGTCCCACCGAGAAGCCGGCGTCCATGCTGTAGCCGTAGCTGCCGTAGGCGTAGAGGAGCAAGGGGTTCTTCCCGTTGCGCTCGGTGCCTTTGCGGTAGACGATGCTCACCGGAACCTTGGCGCCGTCCCGGGCCTCCACCATGACGCGTTCGCTCACGTAGTTGGCGGGGTCAAATGTGCCGCCCAACACTTCCTGTTGCTTCAACTGCTCGATGTCTCCGGTTTCGAAGTCGTACTCCAACACCGAGCTCGGCGTGGTCATCGAGGTGTAGCTGTAGCGCAACTTCTTGGCGTTGAAGTCGGGGTTGGCGCCCACGCCGGCGGAGTAGGCCGGGTCGTTGAACGGGATGTGCTTGTCCGCGCTCCCGTCCCAGCGAATCAGACGCAAGTGCGTCAAACCCTCTTTGCGCTCGTCCACCACGAGCCAGTCGTTGAAGATGTCAATGCCCTCGAGCAGCACGTCGTCGCGATGCGAGATCACGTCTTCCCAGTTTTCTTGGGTTGTGGCCGACACGGGTGTTTTGACGACTTTGAAATTCTTGGCGTCTTTGTTGGTCACCAAGTAAAAGTGGTCGCCAAAGTGGCTCACGCTGTATTCCAAATCGCGCTCG
The DNA here is from genome assembly GCA_002469765.1 of Flavobacteriales bacterium UBA7382. Classification (GTDB taxonomy): domain Bacteria; phylum Bacteroidota; class Bacteroidia; order Flavobacteriales_D; family Sanyastnellaceae; genus UBA11663. The sequence goes on from DKNS01000194.1 coordinate 4,171, forward strand.
CGCGGCTGGACGATGTTCCATTCGCCGTTGGGCGTGTTGGCGTCCAAGAAGCGGTATTCAGTGCTTACCGTTGCGTAGCTGGCGATGACGAGGTACGCCTCGCTCTTGGTCTTGCCGACGCTGCACGAGAAGGTCTCGTCCTTCTCCTCAAACACGAGCACATCCTCGCTCACGTCCGTGCCCAGCACGTGCTTGTAGATCTGCGACGAACGCAACGTTACAGGGTCTTTCTTGGTGTAAAAGAGGGTTTTGTTGTCGTTGGCCCAGGTGGCGCCACCGGTGGTTTTGGGGATGCGGTCTTCCATCACCGCGCCCGTGCGCAGGTCCTTGACGTACAACGTGTATTCGCGTCGGCTGACGGTGTCGACGCCGTACACCAGCAAGTTGTTGTCGGGGCTCACGCTGCGTCCTCCAATGGCGAAGTAGTTGTGGCCTTCGGCCATGGCAGGTTGGTCCAGCATCACTTCCTCCTCGGCGTCCATCGATCCTTTCTTGCGGCAGGAGAACGCATACTCTTTGCCTTCCTCGTACCGAGAGTAGTACCAGTAGCCTTTGTCCAAGACGGGAACGCTTTCGTCGTCCTTCTTGATGCGTCCCACAATCTCGTCGTAGATCTTGGTCTGCATGGCTTCGGTCGGGGCCATCACGGTCTTCTTGTACGCGTTCTCAGCTTCGAGGTACGCCACCACGTCCTCGGTTTGGGCGTCGGGCTGCTTGGCCTCTTTTTGGGCGTCGCTCAAGCGCATCCAGAAGTAGTCGTCCTGAAGTTGCAAGTCGTGGATGTCGGTGGTGTGCGGCTTCTTCGCAGCATCCGGAGGCGTGGGGAGCTCCGAGGCTTGGGTCACGTAGTCGGTCTTCATGTCAGTGGAGGGGTTGCAGCCCATGGTCAGGGCCAAAACGGTGGCGCATAGGGCGCCTGTCAGTCGTGCGTTCATTTCGGCAGATTCGGTTCCGCACAACGCGTGCGGACCGCGAAGATACGCCGTGCTTTCGCCTGATTCCGAGGCGTCAGGCGCCCAAATTTCCTGAGGCAATCAGCCCCTCTATTGCGGCCAGATCTTCAGGCGTATCGATCGACGGGGTCAGGTGTGTGGTGGTGGCCACATCGATGCGCCAGCCGTGGTCCAGCCAGCGGAGCTGCTCCAGCTTTTCCCGCATCTCCAAAGGCGTTGGGCTTAGTTGCACCAAGGCCTCCAAGGCCGTGCGCGTGAACCCGTAAAGGCCGATGTGTTGCAACCACGGGCCTTCGCCGTGCGGGATGGGGCTTCGGCTGAACATTTGGGCGCGCCCGGCCAGGTCCCTCACTACCTTCACGCGATGCGGTGAATGAATCTCTGGGTCGGCGGGCATGGATTTGGCCAGGGTCACCACGGCTGCGTCGGGCTTGCGAAGCATCTCGGCCAACTGAGCGACTTGGTCTGGATGGACGAACGGCTCGTCGCCCTGCACGTTGAGGACCCCGTCGAATTGTTCTCCGGCGGCTTCCAAGGCCACGACGGCTTCGTGACAACGGACCGTGCCGTTGGGGCAATCTTCCGACGTCATGACCGCCTTGCCGCCGAAGCCGCGTACCACGTCCGCGATGCGGGCGTCGTCCGTGGCGACCACCACCTTGGTGCAGGCTTCAGGTCTGGCGCTTGCCACCCGCTCATAGACGCGTTGGATCATGGGGGCGCCTGCCACCAGGGCCAGGGGTTTCCCAGGGAAGCGGGTCGATCCGAAGCGAGCCGGAATCACGACGAGCATCTTCATCGCGTCAGTGAATCTCGTAGGTGTACACCACGTTGACCAGCCTCGGCGCCTCCACCGCAAGGGGGCGGATGCTGTATTCCGCGTTGGTCAGGTTGCTGACCACCAGGGACAGCTTGTGGGCTTCCGCCATGTTCACGCCCGCCCGAAAGTCAAACAACCACGGCAAGTCCGGGTGGGCGTCGATCCAATCTTGCAGGCCCCAATCCACCACGCCGAGTTGTTCGAACGCAAGGAAGGCCGCATCGAAGTTTTGAAGGGCGCTTTGGTACCGTGCACTCAACCCAAGAAACCAGGCCCCACGGGACAATTCAGCGTCGAACCGCACAAGGTGTTGCGACCGGTACTTGAGGACGTGGCCCGTGGTGTCGTAGCTGGTGTTGAGGTAGCTGATGCCTCCGACTGTGGTTTGCTCTGGGTCGTAATTGAAGTCCGGTGTGAGGCTGATCGGGTTGGTGTAGGTGTACCCGGCCAAGATGTTCAATTGGGTTTCTCCCCATGTGCAGCGTCCCATCAAGGAAGTCTCCCATCCCGTAACACGGCTTCTGCCGGTGTTCAAACTTCGGAATCCCAGGCCCGCCAGTGGGTCGGCGAATGTGCCCCATTGCCCAAACGTGAATTCAATGAAATCGTCGTATTCCTGGAAGAACCCCGCCACATCCAGGAACCCTTGGAAGGCCCCCACCTTTAGGCCTTGCTTGAGTCCGGCTTCGACGTTGATGGCGGTTTCTGGGCGAAGGCCATCGTTGGGGTAAACTTGCAGAGGACCTAGTCCTGTGCGGATGAATTTTTCCGCGATGGTCGGGAAGCGGAAGCCCTGCCCCATGCTTGCCCTGAACCAGGTCGCTTCGGCCGCTTGGAAATTCAATCCGGCCCTGAACACGGGCTTTGCGGCTGTAGAATCGTTGATTGAGAAATGCTCATACCGCGACCCCAAACTCAGGTTTAGGCGCTCGCCCAACTTTTGGTCCAACTGGGTGTAGGCGCTGACGTTGCGCGCTTGGTTCACGCCGTCCTCGTTGCCGCCACTGTAAAGCTCGGCTTGCCCCAGCGTCAATTGATGCACCGCCCCCGCAGTGAGCGTGCCGCCTTCCCAGCCCAAAGCGTCGTCGGGCAATTGAACTTGGTACTCCGAGTAAAACACATCGCTGGTGTTGCCCTGGCCATTGTCATTGTTGTTGACGAGGTGTTGCCAGCGGTTTCGCAGGCTGTGCCGCACCCCCGAGGGGCGGATGTATTCCACGTACGGGTCCACGGTGCCCACGAGTTGTTTGGTGCGCGTGGCGGCGCCGTTGCTGCTGGAGTAAAGTCCGGAGGAGCTGTTTTCCCAAATCAGCGTGTTCAGCGATTCGCCTTTCTGCCAATTCGTGTTGATGCCATAGGTCAGCCCTTCAATGCTGCACTCGCGGCGGCGAAGGTTCACGTTGAAGCGAGCCTGGGCGTTGGCGCCCCAGCGGTCCACACTCAAGGGGTTGTACGCCATCGACGCCGTGTCAAGGGGCGTTCCAGTCAAGCTGTCGAGGTTGATTTGAGGCCCCTTGAATCCGTCGTCCCCCAGCAAGTTGCCCCCAATGACCATGTCCCAACCACCCAGTTGCTGGCTGTGCAAGAACCGCAGGTTGGATTGTTGCAACCGGCCGTTCCAATACTTGGACGATTCTGCGCTTTGAGGGTCGCTGTACACCCCGTGCTGCAGGCTCACCCGGGTCAACGGTCGCGCGTCGGGGTAGCGCGTGCGGATGTTGATCACCCCGCTCAAAGCGGCGCTGCCGTAGAGCACCGAGCTGGCGCCTTTGACAACTTCGATTTGTTCCAAATTTTCAAGTGGGAGAAAGCCCCACGTGGGACGTCCGGCATCTCCGCTAAGGACAGGCAAGTCGTCCACCAGCACCATGACGCGCGAGCCTGCGCCGTAGGAAAAGCCGCTGCCACTCCGGATTTGTGGTTCACCATCGACAAGGCTCACGCCGGGGGTCTGTTCAATGGCCGTTTCCAGCGTCGTTGTCGCCTTGTTCTCCACCAACGCCGGCTGCAGCACTTCCAGCGACACTGTGACTTCCGAAGCGTCTTGTTCAAACCGCCCGGCCGACACCACGACCAAACCCAAGGCCTCCGCAGCCGAGACCATCATAGGGTTCCATGTGGCTTGTTGGCCTGTTTTGAGTGTCAAGTCTTTTCGTTGGTCGGCCATGCCGATGAAGCTGCATACCAAGGTGTGCACGCCGGGTGTCAACTCCAGGCGGTACGCGCCGTCCAGGTCGGTGGCCACGGTGGCCGAGCCGTTGGTGATGTAGGCTCCAATGACGGGCGCTTGGTCGCCGTCCAGCACGCGGCCTTGGACGGTTTGGCCCCAAAGGGAGGGGCCGCTGAACGCGCCCAAGAGCAGCATCAGGGCGGCGAGTGTATGAATTCGCATGAAGCCAAATAACGACACATTCCCCGCTTCCCCACGCCGTGTGCAAAACATCGGCCCACGTCGGTGAATCCAGAGGCGAGCATCAAATGGCCCTGGGTTGCTTTGCATCATGACGGAGGATGCGGTGTGGTGGTTGGCGTTGTTGGCCCGGCCCAATTGGGGTCCGGCGCGTGTGCACATGGGGGTGGAGGTGGCAGGCAGTCCTCGTGAGGCATGGGACCGTTGGTTTCTGCATGAGCCGTCAGAGGCCATGGTTGCCCGTGAAACGGCACGCAGGTGGCTCGACACGGCCCATGGGCAGGGCATGCACGTGTGCACGCTGGACAGCCCAATCTACCCGCCGCTTTTGAGGGAGTGTACAGATGCCCCGCCGGTGTTGTTTTGGCGAGGTACATGGCCTTCGCACCAAGCTTGGTCGAGGACGTTGGCGGTGGTGGGCACCCGCAACTGCACCTCAGACATGGCCCGCATGGCGTTCAACGTGGCAGGCGACTGGTCCTCGGCCGGTGGCACCGTGGTGAGCGGATTGGCAAGGGGCATCGACGGCCAGGCCCACCGTGGCGTGTTGAAGGGTGCACGCTCCCATGCTCAAGTTGCCGTGTTGCCGTGTGCGCTGGGACGGGTGTTTCCTCAAATCCACATGTCTCTGGCGCAGCGCATTGAAGAGGAAGGGGGGCTTTTGGTAAGCGAGCAACCTCCTGGTCGGCAGGTGGAGCGTTGGATGTTTGCCGCCCGCAACCGGATTGTGACAGGCCTGTCGGCCGTCACTGTGGTGGTTCAAAGTCCAGCCCGAGGCGGCTCCTTGATCAGCGCGAAGTGCGCCCACGACCAAGATCGAGAACTGTACACCTTTCACCAGCCGCACTGGGGCTTGCGTTGGGCGGGGAACCGGGCCCTTGTGGTGGACGACATGGCCATGCCGGTGTCAGATGTGGACGCCCTCTGGCAAGCCATGGCCGACCACACGCCGTGGGTGGTCAAACGCCGCGCCCATGGTTTCCAAGTGCCTGGGGGATGTGTGCTGGTGTGGCGCGCTGTGGACGCCGTTCACCCAAAGTCGGAACGGTCCTTGGCGTCGGCAGCAAAGCTTCCGCTCCAAGACGTGCGACGTCAGCTTTTCACGCTGGAGTTTCAGGGTTGGATTCTTCGGCTTCCGGGCCGTCGTTTCCTGCGTCGGTGACGGGTGCGTCGGGGCTGGCCAGTGTCAATTCCCCGCCGTCGACCAGGGCCTCAGGGTCCAATTCCGCCACCGGTTGGATGCCGTCGCCATGTTGGATGAGCGCAGCTGTCATGACCAGGGCGGTGGTCAAGATGACCACGAGAAGAACCCCTTGGTCAAACCCTTGGAACACGAGGTCACTGTACTGAGATTCGATGGCGAAGAACAACAGGACCGTGATCAAGCCCCGCGGCGCGATGTAGAGCAGCGGCGACATGGGCTTTTGGCGCAGCACAAAGAGGAACACCAGCCGGACGAGGTAGAGAATGACGGAGATGACCAAGCCTTGGAAAACCACGGTGAGGTCCAACAACACCCCCAAGCTCACGGTCATCCCGAACAACACAAAAAAGAACGTCCGGATGACGAAGGCGCTCTCCAGGGTCAGGATGTGGAAGTCGTGGTGCAGGGACTTCATGCGCTCGTCCTTGAGAAGCTTTCCAGGCCAGCCATTGGTGAGCCCAAACCAATCTGGGAAGAACAATTTGTGGTTGTTCAGCATCAATCCGAAAATTAAAATCAGGATGAGCGGACTGAGGTGGAACAGCTTTTGGATGGCGTAAATGAGCAGCAGCACAGCGATGCTCAAAAACAGGCGGACGCCGCTTTCAATCTTCTGCAGGACGTAAACCATCAGGTAAGAGACCACGATGGAAATGGCCATCGTCCCAAACAAGTTGATGGCGATGTTGGTCAAGACCTCGCTGCCTGAAGCGGCTTCCTGGTTGCCGAGCAACAGGTAAAACGCCATGATGCCGAAGATGTCCGAGAAGGTGCTTTCGTAGACCATGAATTCCCGAGATGCGGGGGACAATCCGCCGACGCTGGGGATGATGATGGCGCTGCTCATGATGGAAAGTGGGATGCCGTAGACCAGGGCGGTGAACCAAGGCATGCCCAAGAACTGCTCGAGGAAATAGGCAATGGCGAGGGTGCTGGCACCCAAGGCCAGCAACGCCAGGGTTGCGCTGCGAAGGATGAGGACGAGCTTGTCGCGCCGGAGTTCAAGCTCGAGCGCGGCTTCGAGTACGATGAAAATCAGGCCGACGGTGCCCAGCAATTCCAGGATGAGCCCTTCGAAAGGGATGTGGTGAAGGCCCACCGCTTCCAAGCCTTGGCGGATGCCGATCCCCATGCCAATAAGCACGAGCACGCTGGGGATGTTGGTGCGTCGCGCCAAAAGGTTGGCGAAGTAAGACAGAATGACGACGGCGCTTCCGCCGATGACGAGCCCGTAGGCGTTGATGTCTTCCGCCGACAACTCGAGGCCAGCAAGCAAAAGGGTACTCATGCCCCTAAAATCAACCAAACCCTCCGGTAAACAAGCGCCAGAAGTCGTTTCCGAGGGCAAACACCATCAACGTGAGCAACAGGACAATGCCAATCATTTGGGCCCGCTCCAAGAATTGTTCCGAAGCCGGACGGCCTGCAATCATCTCGTAAAGCGTGAACATGACGTGTCCGCCATCCAACGCGGGAATGGGCAGGAGGTTCATGAAGGCCAAAATCAGCGAGAAGAACGCCGTGTTGCGCCAAAAGATTTCCCAGTTCCACCCGGCGTCGAAGATGCTTCCGAAGGTGACCAGGCTGCCCATTTGGGACGCGCCACTCTTGGTGAACAAAAAGCGCATGGAGCGCACGTAATCTTTCAGGGTTTCCGAGGCGGTGCTGTAGCCGGCGGAGATGGCCGAGAGCGGTCCGTAGTCGAGGTGGGTCGTCTCAAACATGCCCTCGTAGTGGGCCGCTGAGTGGACCATGAAGCCAAGGCTGCCGAGGCTGTCGGGGACGGCGTCGATGGCCATTTGCTCGCCGCCGCGCTCGACAAGGAGGCGGAGGGGTGTTTCAGGGTGGGCCTGGATCGCCTCGCGAACTGTTTCGTAGTAGGGCAGGTTCATGTCGCCCACGGCCACGATGCGGTCGCCCGGTTGAAGGCCGGCCACTTTGGCACGGCTCTCGGGGCTGACCTCGGCGATTTCACAGGGGTAAAGCAACGAGAAGGGACGGCGTACGCCTTCGTCAATGAAGACTTGGCCGAGTTCCTTGTCCAGGGAGAGGGTGACCTTCTTGCCGTCGCGAAGCAGATCGACTTCGGTGATGCGCTTGTTGAACCCTTCCATACGCAAGTCGCCGTAGTACTCCAGGGTGCGTCCGTTGTACCCGAGGACGCGGTCGCCATCTTGGAACCCGAGGTCCTCCAGGACGGGATCCACGTTGACGGGGTGGACGTTGGGCAGTTTGGTCTCGCCCCACGTGTAGAGGATGCCGGAGTAAATCACGAAGCCCAGGATGAGGTTCACGATGATGCCGCCGAGCATGATGATGAGCCTCTGCCACGCGGGCTTCGAGCGAAACTCCCAGGGTTGCGCGGGCTGGGACATTTGCTCGGTGTCCATGCTCTCGTCGATCATGCCGGCGATTTTCACATAGCCGCCCAAAGGCAGCCATCCGATGCCCCACTCGGTCTCGCCAATTTGCTTCTTGAAGAGGGAGAACCCAGGGTTCATAAAGAGGTAAAATTTCTCCACGCGGGTCTTAAAGGC
>DKNS01000194.1:12420-16689 GCA_002469765.1 Flavobacteriales bacterium UBA7382
CGGGCGGCCCAGTAGTGGCCGAGTTCGTGGAGCACCACGAGGATGGACAAGCTCAGCAGGAGCTGGGCGGCTTTGATCAAGGCAACCATGGGTTCAAAGGTACGCGCCCGCTTCCCCGGGTGGAGGCAATCCACGCACCGTTGCTCACAACGATTCCAAAGGTGCCGGAATTGGGGCCATTGCGTGTGCAACTTGGGGTCCATGAAGCGCATTCCGTGGACGTTGTTGTTGTGGGTGGTTGGCATGGGGCCGCTCCTCGGATTGGCCGGGCTCGTGGTCATGGCGAGGATGGGCGATTTGCCAGAGACCGAGGCGCTTGCCAACCCCAAAACCGACTTCGCCACCCGCGTCTATTCCATCGACGGAAAGGTCCTCGGCCGGTACTACACAGAGAACCGGTCGGACGCGCGCTTTGAAGCCCTTCCGTCCCACCTCGTGGATGCCCTGATCAGCACCGAGGACGCGCGATTTTACGAGCACGCCGGCATCGACTTCATTGGCTTGGCCCGTGCGATTGCCTTCCTGGGCAAGCGTGGCGGTGGATCCACGGTCACCCAGCAGCTCGCCAAGCTCCTGTTCACGGAGAAGTACGAGACCACCAGTTTCTTCGAGCGAGCGGTGCTTCAAAAGCCCAAGGAGTGGATCATCGCCAGTCGTTTAGAGCGGCATTATACAAAGCAGGAAATCGTTGCTTTGTACTTCAACCGCTACGACTTCATCAACCAAGCGGTGGGGGTGGAAAGCGCGGCCAACGTGTACTTCAACAAGTCTGCCACCGACCTCAACGTGCAAGAATCGGCGATGCTGGTTGGCATGCTCAAGAACAGCGCGTTGTACAACCCCTTGCGCCGGCCGGAATTGGTGCAGAGCCGTCGAAACGTGGTGTTGGGCCAAATGGTCAAATACGGACACCTTGAACCCGCCCTGGCCGACTCGCTGAAGGTCCTTCCGCTCGGGCTGCAGTTCCAGCGCGTGAGCCACGACGAAGGGGCGGCGCCGTATTTCCGGGAGACGCTCCGGGCGGAACTGAAGCGGATGCTGGCGGAGAAGGACGCGGAAGGCAACCATGTCTTGACCAAGGCGGACGGGTCGCGGTACGACATCTACCGTGATGGCCTTCGGGTCGTGACCACCATCGACAGCCGGATGCAGGCCCACGCCGAGCAGGCGGTCCACCGACACTTGGCGGGGGAGTTGCAAGCGAGCTTCGAGCGCGACTTGAGGGACCGCCCTGAGGAGGTCGCGCCCTTCTTCGAGGACATCAACCCCGACGCCCGGCAGGCGATTCTGGATGTGGCCATGCGCGATGCCGACCGCTACAAAATCGGCGTCGGCAAGTTGTGTCCGGCCTGCAACCGACCCGGCTTCTACATCAAGCCCACCACATTGGAAGACGGCCGCGACGGCCACGTGTGCAGCAGCGAAAAGGGCGGATGCGGTCACACTTGGGTGGCCCGGACAGACGAGGAGATGCGCCTGGCGTTCACCGAGCCTGTGGCCATGAAAGTGTTCTCACATCAAGGGGCCGTCGACACTGTCTTGTCGCCCATGGACAGCATCCTGCACAGGAAAGCCGTTTTGCATGCAGGGTTGGTTTCTGTGGAGCCGGCCACAGGCCACATCAAAGCGTGGGTGGGCGGCATCGACTACAAGCATTTTCAGTACGACAACGTGGGCCAAAGCCGCCGCCAAGTCGGCTCGACGTTCAAGCCGTTTGTGTACGCCACGGCGTTGCGCTTGGGTGCCGAACCCTGCGACGAGTTTCCCAACCAAAAGACCTGCATCGACTTGCCTCCTGGAAGCGACCCGCCCCGGTGGTGCCCCGACAACAGCGACGAGGATTACGGTGAGATGGTGACGCTGGAATACGCGTTGGCCAACTCCATGAACACGGTTACGGCCAAGCTCATCAAGGACTACGGCACCAAGCGCGTCATCGATTTGGCCCATGCGCTGGGCATTAAAAGTGACATCCCCAATGTGCCGTCAATTGCTTTGGGTGTGGCGCAATTGACTTTGCGTGAGTTGGTGAGTGCCAACGCGTCCATTGTGAACCATGGGGTGTACGTGGAGCCAACGTTCATCGCCCGGATTGAAGACCGGTTTGGCAACCCCGTGTACGAGCCCCAGCAGGAGATCAGGCAAGGTCTGGACGACCGCACGGCCCACCGCGTGCTGCAGATGATGAAAGGCGTGGTGGACGGCGCGTGGAACGAGGAATCCCAAAAGCGCATGGGCACAGGCATCCGCCTTCGGTACGACAGCGATGCCCGAGACTACGACGGCATTCGCGTTCCCATGGCCGGCAAGACAGGCACAACCCAAAACAACACGGACGGTTGGTTCATGGGGTTGACCCCAGACCTGGTCACTGGCGTGTGGGTGGGTGCCCAAGACCCTACGGTCCGGTTCTCCACCACCCGCCTGGGTCAAGGGGCCAACACGGCCCTGCCCATTTACGGCTTTTTCATGAAGGACGTCTACGCCGATTCGACGCTGGCCGTCAGCCAAGAGGAGTTCCTCCGCCCGGAGAGCATCGGCGGCGACACCCTCACGTGCCGGGAGGTCGCGGAACTGCGTGGTCCTACCTTTGATCCGTTGGACGACGACGATTTGTTCAACTGATCAACACCTGAATCAACGCTATTCAGCATGGCTATTTCAAAAGTGGTTTCCGGTCCCGGAGCTGCCCTGGAAGGGGTCGCGGACGACATGACCCTCATGCTCGGTGGGTTTGGCCTGTGTGGCATCCCAGAGCAATGCATTACCGAACTGGTGATTCGCGGCGTGCGCGGCCTGACGTGCATTTCCAACAACGCGGGCATCGACGATTTTGGCCTGGGGCTTTTGCTTCAGCAGCGTCAAATACGCAAGATGATTTCCTCCTACGTCGGCGAGAACGAGGAGTTTGAGCGGCAAATGCTGAGTGGCGAACTCGAGGTGGACCTCATTCCTCAGGGCTCCCTCGCAGAGCGCTGCCGCGCAGGAGGCGCGGGCATCCCCGCCTTCTTCACGCCTGCCGGTTACGGCACTGAGGTGGCGGAAGGGAAGGAGGTGCGCGAATTCAACGGCAAGCCGCACATCTTGGAATCGGCTTTGACCGCCAACTTCGCGTTCGTCAAGGCTTGGAAGGGTGACGCCTCGGGCAACTTGGTGTACAAGGCCACGGCGCGCAACTTCAACCCCATGATGGCCATGGCGGGTCGCATCACCGTGGCCGAGGTGGAGGAGTTGGTGCCAGAAGGCGAGCTCGATCCCAACACGATCCATACTCCGGGCATTTTTGTTCAGCGCATCTTCCAAGGGGAGGGTTACGAGAAGCGCATCGAGCAACGCACCGTTCGCCCACTAACCCCATCAAACTGACCGCCATGTTGGACAAAAACGGCATCGCCAAGCGCATTGCGCAAGAGGTTCAGAACGGATGGTACGTGAACCTAGGCATCGGCATTCCCACGCTTGTGGCCAACCACATCCCGGCAGGCATGGAGGTGGAATTCCAAAGTGAAAATGGCATCCTCGGCATGGGTCCATTCCCGGAGGAAGGCGACGAAGACGCCGACTTGATCAACGCCGGCAAACAAACGATCACCGCCATGCCCGGGGCTGCCTTCTTCGACAGCGCCACCTCGTTCGCCATGATTCGCGGCCGTCACGTGCAACTGACTGTGTTGGGCGCCATGGAGGTGGCCTCCAACGGGGACATCGCCAACTGGAAGATCCCAGGCAAAATGGTGAAGGGCATGGGCGGCGCCATGGACTTGGTGGCCTCCGCCGAGAACATCATCGTGGCCATGCAGCACACAAACCGCGCAGGCGCCTCGAAGCTCTTGGACTCATGCTCCTTGCCGTTGACTGGCGTGGGCTGTGTCAAGCGGGTCGTCACCAACCTTGCCGTGCTGGACATCCGCGACGGGGCTTTCCACCTTGTGGAGCGGGCGCCAGGCGTCAGCGTGGATGACATCGTGGCCGCCACGGCAGGTCGACTTGTCGTCCCCGGTGAGGTCCCGGAAATGGCGCTGGACTGATCAACCCTGCATGACCACCGAAATGTGGTCGCAATCGCCGCCGATGGGAGGTTGGAATTTTGTCACTTTGACCTCCACGCGCTCGGCAAGTGCAAGCTCGGCGCGCAGTCCCTTGACAATGCGGTCGCAGACTTGCTCCACGAGCTTGCTTCGGACGTCCATCTCGCGCTTCACGATGCGGTGCACGTCCACGTAGTCGACAGTTTCATTGAGGTCGTCCGAGGCGGCGCTTGGCCCCAAG
>DKNS01000023.1:0-202 GCA_002469765.1 Flavobacteriales bacterium UBA7382
CTCCCAACATGTGAAGGGCGGTTTTCATGCCTTGAAGATGGGCCCCACGCCGCGAACATTGGAACTCCTTGACGTGTATTCCTCCCGTGGGACGCATGAAGCCGCCAACCAACCAAGTGCAACGCGCCGGCGCGGCGTGGGAAGAATGGCCGGAGGAGGACATCGACCGCGTCATCCAAATGGCGTGGGAGGACCGGACGCC
>DKNS01000023.1:594-8742 GCA_002469765.1 Flavobacteriales bacterium UBA7382
GTTCATGAAGCGCAGCAGCTTTGAGATGTGGCGCAAGCGCGTCAAGGGCATGGCCAACAAGCACGGCAAGCGACGAGACGGCGATGTGAATCGGTTCCGTGCACCCGACCAGCGGCCATGATGCCTACCTTGGACGTCCAAATCAACATCGCGATCATGACGTCTGCACAACCCTTTTCTCGCCTCATGTGGGCGATGGCTGCCGTGGCCTGCTTGGCCTTCAACTCGGATCTGCACGCCCAACGAAGCGGCTCCAAATCCGCCAACGTGGAACTCACCACCATCCCCACCGTCCCCTACGAGATGGTCGACAAGGTGGCGTTCTTCATCCACGCCGACCCCACCTTCTTCACCCTCGACGACCTGCGTCGTTACGGCGGCAACATCAAGATCATCAAGGATGGTGAGCGCCTCGAGAACATGAAATATTACAGCCTCGGCAAGGAAGTTCAGATTGTGGACGACATGCCCACCTGCATTGTCGATGTGGCCTTGGGGCCAGACCAAATCCTTGGCGAACCCAACATCAAGTCCGGCACCGCCAAGGGGTCTGACGTGAAGACCTTCTGGGCCGAGTTCGCCCACGCGCTGCCCGTGCGCATCACCATCTCGGACGCCAACGGCAACATCATCGACGGCTGGGAAGAGACCTCGACCAACCAAATCCGTTACGGCAACGAGAAGGTGGCCACCATGGCATCCGGCGTGCTCGGCGGCATGAATTACACCTCAGGCATGATGACCTTCGACAGCCCCATGGAGGTTCGCAACGAATTGCGGGGCTATGAAGGCACCCGCTTTGTGCGCCGCAAGGCCGTACTCATGCAGATGAGCAAAGTGATCGACAACATGGAGGAGCGCTTGTTCTTCATCGACACCAAGCAGAAGGTGAACGTTTACGTAGGCAAGGGCAAGCACGACTACACCGAGCTTGAAACTGCACAAGCCACAGCACTCACGGCCTACAAGGAAAGCAACTTCAGTGTCCTCGATGCTCCCATCGCCACGTGGAACGCATGGCTCGAGGAGCTCGACTTCGTGGACAAGAAAGCCAAGGTGACCAAGAAGGTGGCCCTCGGGTTGCAACTGAACCTTGCCGCAGCCCACCTTTACCGCAACGAGTACAGCCCTTGCGGCGCCGCCATCTCTGCCGCGCGTGGCCTGGCTGTGGGCGATCAAGCCAAGCTGAACGAATGCGACCAGTTGGTGGACCGCCTGTTGAAGCGCCGCCGCTCCCAGAAGGCCAACCCAGGCTTCGAGATGCCCAGCGAGGAAGCTGTAGAGCGTGAAAAGGCGCCCGACTTCAAGAGTGCCATTGGCAAACGTTCCCAGAACAAGGACGTGGCCATGATCTTGGCCGGGGACCGCTACAGCGAAATCGGAGGCTTGATGGCGCAGTGGGAGGCGGAAGCCCTCTCGGGCAGCGCTGAATCCGCGGCATCAGAGACCGCCGAAATGACCATGGAGCAGCGCCTCGGAGCGAAGCTTACTGGCGCCATCGGAGGTGTGTCCCTCATCCTCAGCCCGTTGACCGACGGAGACTTGGTGGGCCAGCCACTCCCATCTGAAGTGCTGTCGATCCCCAAACTTGTCTACCTCGACATTTCAGGCTTGAAAGTGGGCGCGTTGCCTGCCAACATCGACGAGTTGAGCATGCTCCAAACCTTGGTGGTGAGCAACAACGACCTGACCGAGTTGCCTGCGACGTTGGCCAACATCCCCACCCTCAAGCGCGTCGTGGCCCGCAACAACAGCCTCACATCTGTTCCTGAGGGCATGGAGTTGATCCCCGAATTGAAGGTCATCGACCTCAAGGGCAACCCCTTCGACGACGGCGCCAAAGTGTCGACCATCCGCCGCTTCGGGGAGGACACCAAAATCAAGCTTGACTGATGTCCAAGTTACTCACCCTCTGCATGGCAACCCTGCTCGTCGCGGGATCGATGCAAGCGCAGACGACCGCCAGCCCTGTTGCGCCGATGCAGCCCAAGAGGCTGCATGACGGCCTGATCAAAGTCAACTTGACCGACTTCATCTCGGGCAAATACAGCCTGTCCTACGAGCGCGTCATCGGTCCATGGACCACCGCCGAGTTCACCGTGACGGGCATCGGGATGACCACCAGCGATTACACCTACACCATTGCGCAAGCCTCCTACTACCCCTACTCCAGCTTCTACCCCAGCCTGCCTGCGGACATGACAACGGAGATGTCGGGTTGGGAAGTGTCGGCTGCCATGCGCAAATACGGCTGGGTGGACGACGGCGTGCCCGATGGCTTTTACGCTTCTGCGTTCCTCATGGCCGGTGGCGTGACCATCGAAGCCGACGAGCGCCTGCGTCCTGTGGCCTTCGACCCGGACACCGTGCAATGGGAGCCCGGGGCCTTTTTTGACGAGGTGGACCACAAGTTGGACGTGACGAAGTGGGGCTTTGGCCTGACGGTGGGCTATCAATGGCTCACCGAGAGTGGTTTGGGCATCGACGCCTACATGGGGCCCATGTTCCGAGGCATCAACCGCACCTTCGTCATGGATGGCTACTCCAACGAGGAAGCCCGCGACATTGTTCGTCAGCGCATCCAACAGCGCTACTGGATGTCACCCGGACCGGGCGAGCACTACAACGGCAACACCGGCCCTTGGTTCACCGGGGGGCTCAGGGTGAGCTTGGCCTTCTGAGCCTCCTCTCACCATCACACGAAACAAAAACGGCAGCCCCAACAGGCCGCCGTTTTTGTTTGTCTTCAAGCCAATGGGTCCGTCACCCCATTTTCTCGCCGTGCTGGCTGTCGTCCAAGCCACGCTTCTCTTGATGCTCGGTGACCCGCATGGGGATGAGTGCGTTGACAAGGGCAAAGAGGCCATAGCTCAACCCAAAGGCCCCCACGGCCACACCCGCAAGGGCCACAAGGTGCTTCACAAACGTCTCGGTCTCTCCTGAGGTCAGACCGATTTCCGCGGCGAACACCCCTGTCAACACCATGCCCACCATGCCGCCCACGCCGTGGCTGGCGAACACATCCAAGGTGTCGTCCACACGGCCAGATTTGTGGAACAAGTCGATGCACACGTTGCTGATCAGGGAGGCGATGAATCCGATGAGCAGGCTGTCGCCAAGGCTCACAAACCCGGCGGCTGGGGTGATGGCCACCAAGCCCACCACAGCGCCGATGCAGGCTCCCACCGCAGACATCTTGCGGTCCCGGTACCGGTCGAAGAAAATCCAGGTGATCATGGCCGTGGCCGAGGCCAAATTCGTGTTGGCGAAGGCCAGCACCGCGTCGGTGCCTGCCGAGAAGGCCGACCCTGCATTGAAGCCAAACCACCCGAACCACAACAGTCCAGTTCCCAAAATCACAAACGGAATGTTCGCCGGGGTCTCCTCCTGTTGGATGCGTCGTCCCAAGAACAAGGCACCTGCCAACGCCGCGCACCCTGCCGACATGTGCACAACCGTGCCGCCTGCAAAATCCAGCACGCCCCAGGTTCGGAGCAACCCGTCAGGATGCCAAGTCATGTGGCACAACGGCGGGTAGACCACCAACGCGAACAGGACCATGAACAAGATGTAGGCGCGGAAGCGCACTCGCCCCGCCATGCTGCCCGTGATGAGCGCGGGGGTGATGATGGCGAATTTGAGTTGGAAGAGTGCGAACAGCAAAAACGGCACCGTGCCGGCAAAGTCTGCATTGGGGCTCAGTCCCACGTTGCGAAACGCCAAGAACGTCCTCGGGTCCCCCACAATGCCTCCGAGGCTGTCGCCGAAGCACAAGCTGAATCCGACCAGCACCCAAAGCACGCTGATCACGCCGAGCGCCACGAAGCTTTGGAGCATCGTCGAGATGATGTGCTTCTTGTCGACCATGCCCCCGTAGAAGAAGGCCAAACCTGGCGTCATCAACAGCACAAACGCACTCGCCACCACCATCCAGGCCGTGTCGCCCGAATCCAAGTTGGCCAATTCCGACGCATCTGTGGCCGCCTCATACGACGTGCCAAAAAACCAAATCAAAGGCACCAACAGCGCCAACACCAGAAAGTTGCTCTTTCTTCCCATGGGTCCATTAAAATCAGGGTTCTCCGGGAATCATTGTCCGGCAGAAGGCCGGGCCTTCGAGACGAAATTATTGGTCCCAAACGACTTGCACAACTCGTGTCCATCTGACAAGGCACCAAGAACACCGCCCATCTCACGTGCCTTATCTTGTGAGGCCCACAAAACCACCATGAAGCATTTCTTTCTCGCTTTTGTAGCCCTGACCTTCAGCGTGGGGGTTCATGCGCAGCATGGCTGCCAACACAAGGAACAGTTGGAGAAGATGCACCGAGCGCACCCGGAGTGGGTCCAAGGCCAAAAGGCGCGACGCATTGCCCTGGAACACTTCACGCACCAGCACACGCGCAACCAGACGGCTTGCACGACTGAAGACATCGTGGTGCCGATTGTCTTTCACGTGGTGCACGACAACGGTCCGGAGAACATCTCCGACGCGCAAATTCATGAAGCCATCGTGCAATTGAACGAGGACTTCTCGGCGTCCAACCCCGAGCTGCCCGACGTGCACCCCAACTTCACGGGGCTCGTGGCGGCAGTGGGCATGCAATTTCGTTTGGCCGACTTCGACCCCAACGGACAGCCTACCACAGGGATCAACCGCATCCAAAGCGACCTCACTTACAACGGGAGCAATCTGGCGCTCAAGCAGATGATCCAGTGGAACCCCACCATGTATCTGAACGTGTGGGTGGTGAATTCGTCGGACGGCGGAAACGGCTCGGCCTTTGCCTTCTACCCGGGGGACGTCGAGGGCTCCGCATCGGTGTACGACGGCATTGTGTCGTCTTACTGGGCAGTGGGGCGGACCGAGACCGCGGTGTGGACGCATTACAAGATTTTAACCCACGAGGTGGGCCATTGGGCCAACTTGAAGCACACCTGGGGCGACGAGTCTTACAACTCCAGCACGGCCGGATGCGCCTACGACGACGGGGTGAACGACACCCCCTACACGATTGGCAACACGGGATGCAACCTCGAGGCGGCGTCGTGCGGGTCGCAGGACAACGTCCAGAACTACATGGACTATTCGAACTGCTCCAACATGTATACCGAAGGCCAAAAGGCGCGCATGCTGGCCACCATGTGCTCGGACGTGGCGGGACGGAACCACATTTGGTCTCCTGAAAACCATGCGGTCGTGTTCTTGCAGGACGACTTCTTGCCGCGCATCGTCTACCAAGACCAAACCTTCCAAGAATCCTTCGCCAACGACGGCTCCATCGACAGCAACCTGGGCCTCGAATTGCTCGACCTGACCTTCACGGCCACGGGCGTCTTGGTCGAGGGGGTGGACTTCACCGTCGCCAACTTGCCCGCGGAAACCAGCCTCTCGGTCACCGTCACCGACGCCACCCACGCGACCGTCACGCTGGCGGGCCAGGTGGACAGCCACACGACCGCCGACAACCTCAACAACCTCGAGCTGCACTTCACGGCGGCGCCGTTTGCAGGCGTCACCTTCGACGACATCTACAACCCGTCCAACACCGGACTGGGCGTGGCGTTCCTCGACCCGTACGAGGTGGTGTTCGTGGACCTCGTGGACGACGCACACAACTTCTTTGAAGGGCGTCGTTGGACGTGGTTCACCATGGGCTCGGGCGGGGCGGACTTCGGGTTCTTCCACTACGACCTTGTCGACATCAAACTGGAGACCTACGGCAACGGTGCGGTGTGCCATCCTGGCACATCCGACATCATGCCCCTGCCCCACGGCACTGTGGTCGGCAACGGCAGCAACATCACCGAGCCTGGACCTTGGTATCCGAACCAACTCGATTTGTCCAATCCGACCTACACTGACTGGAATGGCCAAACCGCCTACGCCGGTGTCTCCTTCCAAAAGAACGGGAACACCCACTACGGCTGGATCCGCATGAGCGTGAGCGAGGACGGGACCCATTACTTCGCACACGACATGGCCTACAACGAGGCTCCGAACGAGCCGATTGCCACAGGCGAGGTGGAAGAGCCCGTGCTCGCGTACACACAGACCACGTTCCACGAAGCCATGGCCAACGACGGCAGCCTCTCTTCGAAACGGACCATCGACGTGTTTGGCGCGACTTGGGGCGAGTTCGATTTGTTGGACGTCGGAGACGGATTCACAGTCTCCAACCTGCCCTCCGGACTGGCGGCCAAACTGCAGCGCGACTCCGACAGGCGCGCCATCTTGTCCCTGGTGGGCGAGGCGGAAGACCACGCCAACCAAGACGACCAAGACGTCAACGTGTCGTTCGATGCTGCCCTCCTGTCTGAGGCGGCCCCTGGCATGTCGCTGAACCGTTGGATGTCCCTCGACTTCGCCGACCCGTATGGCATCGAGCACGTGGTCGTCGACCCTTCGGAAGGCATCATGGTGGCCAACCCTGGCAACAACTGGAAGTACTTCGATTTGGGGGTGGGCGACGCAGAGTTTGGGTTGTGGTACATCAACAACCACTTCCGCTTGGAGACCTATTCCAAGTCGGGCTTATGCAATGCAGGATCCACCAATTTGGCAG
Source organism: Flavobacteriales bacterium UBA7382 (assembly GCA_002469765.1). Taxonomy (GTDB): domain Bacteria; phylum Bacteroidota; class Bacteroidia; order Flavobacteriales_D; family Sanyastnellaceae; genus UBA11663. The sequence continues at coordinate 7,161 of DKNS01000023.1, forward strand.
CGTTGCAATCAGGCGAGGTCATCGCAGACTCAAGCAACTGGGAGTACTTCACTGAACTCGAGACGCAATTGGTCATCACCGCCCCTTCCTACAGCGATTGGGACGGTCAAATCGCTTACGCAGGATTCAAATTCACAATTGCCGAGCGCTTTCACTACGGTTGGATGATGTTGGAAGTGGCGCCCGATGGGAACATGGTTCAGCTCCTCGAGTACGCGTACAACCGCAATCCGTTCGAAGAAATTGTCGCAGGCCAGATCTATGCGGACTACGGATGCACTGATCCGGATGCGCTCAATTACAACCCGTTCGCCATCGAGGACGACGGGACTTGTGAATACCCCCTGGACTGCGGAGAGGAGACCACGATGTTCATCGAGATGACCGACTCGTACGGTGACGGTTGGAACGGCAACGTCTTGGAGTTTGTAAACGCCGCAGATGGCACCACCCAATCAGTGTCGCTCAACAGCGGCTCCGCGGGCACCGACGAATTCTGTTTGCCGGACGGATGCTACACGTTCTCGGCCGGGGGCGGCAGCTACCTCTACGAAATCGGATGGGAGCTCTACGTGGGCGTGGAGTTGGTGGCCAGCGGCAGTGGGGACGAGTCGGGGCACTTCTCGCTCAACGGCGACTGCAGTGTGCTGAACGGCTGCACCGACCCCGAGGCTTACAACCACAACCCGCTTGCCATCTTCGACGACGGCTCGTGCATCTACCCTGTGGTCGGCTGCACAGACCCTGATGCGATGAACTACGACGCCGATGCGGAGTTTGACGACGGCTCCTGCTACTACGACACCGACATCTTAGGCTGCACCGACGACGGAGCCACGAACTACAACCCTGACGCCACCTACGACAACGGCTCGTGCTTCTTCCCCCCTTTGGAATTCGACGTCCTCGCCTCGGAGTGGTGCGTGGGCGAGACGATGACCATCACATGGACCGGCGGCGACGCGGATGCCTTGATTTACGTCGGCCTCATCAACGTCACAGCAAACGCCTTCGCCGCAGCGTTGGGTACGGTGCCCAACACCGGAAACTTTGAGTGGGTCGTCGAGGACGTGGCGGCGAGCTCTGCCCTCACCTACCGACTTTACCTAGAAGAACAGCCCTACCCCCCGACCACGTGGGCGTACAGCGACGAATTTGAAATCCTGGACGACTGTGAAGTCACGATGCCCGGATGCACCGACGCGGTGGCCTGCAACTTCAATCCCGAAGCCACGGAAGACGATGGCACGTGCCAGTATGATCTCGACGCCCTGGGCGAATGTGGCGGCGACTGCGAAGCCGACGTCAATGGTGACGGCGTATGCGACCCCACCTGCCCGGCCGACTTGGACGGGGACGGCGCGGTGGCCACCCAAGATGTGCTTTTAATCCTCAGCGAATTCGGGTGCACCTCAAGCTGCACCACCGACATCAACTTCGACGGCTTCGTGGCCATCGACGACTTCCTGTTCCTCCTCGGCGAGTTCGGAAACACCTGCGAGTGAAGGCAAATCTTGCCCGCTCTACTGGGCGTCTTTGGCATCGCGGACAGACAAGCCTCTGAATTGTAGCGATCCCACAG
>DKNS01000045.1:0-6247 GCA_002469765.1 Flavobacteriales bacterium UBA7382
TTCAGCGCCTCGGAGCGTTCTGCCACAGACGTGCCCACCCTGTTGTTCACAGGCAACATGTCGTACGCCCCCAACGTGGACGCGGCACAGCATTTGGTGAAAGACATCTTACCCAACGTCAAAACCCGCCCCATCCGCGTTGTCCTCGCCGGCGCGGAGCCTGCCTCAAGCGTGTCTGCGTTGGCATCCGACGAGGTCATCGTGACCGGATGGGTGAACGACATCGCTTCGGAATACAAGCGCGCCACGTTGTTTGTCGCCCCGCTTCGCTTGGGGACAGGCCTGCAGAACAAAGTGCTTGAAGCCATGGCCTCGGCCTTGCCATGCGTGCTAACGCCCCACGCCTTTGCCCCCTTGGGCATGCCAGCTCATGGACACGCTGAGATTTGCGACCAGCCCGAGACGTGTGCCGCCAGGATAGACTGGCTTTTGGCCCACCCTGAGGAGGCCCAAGACATGGCGAGCAAAGCGCAATTGGAAGTGAAACGCAGATTTACCTGGACAACCCATGGCCAAACGCTCGACCAGGTCCTCCAAGATGCACTGTCCCCAAATTGATTCAACTTTCTCGACCTTAGATACATGAAGAACCCTCCTGCCAGCCTCGCTCACCTCGACTTTGTCGCAGGCATTCCTTCACTCGACTTGAGTCATTTCACTCAAGGCACAGGAACCCAACGCGCCCAATTTGTCCAAGACCTCGGCGCAGTCTATCGCGAAGTCGGATTTGTCGCCATCGGCGGACACGGCATCCCGCAGGTCTTGATTGACGGACTCTACAGCGAAGCGGAGTCCTTCTTCGCCTTGCCTGCCAAGACCAAGGCGCAACACGAACACCCTGAGCACAACAGGCAACGAGGCTTTGTCAGTTTCGGGACAGAACACGCCAAGGACAGCGAGGCAGCTGACTTGAAGGAATTCTGGCAGGTTGGACAGTGTGACGTCCCGGAGGACGCCAATCTGAAACACTACCCCCCAAACGCCGTGGTCGCGGAACGACCTCTTTTGTCTGTCAAATCCGAGGACCTGTACCGAAGCATGGAGGCCGTTGGCCGGGACGTGTTGAAGGCCATCTCGCTGCACCTGAACATGAACGAAGATTACTTCGAAGCCTACGTGCCAGGCGGAAGCAGCATCCTCCGTTTGATCCACTACCCCCCCATCTTGCAGGAGCCCCAATCCAGCGTCCGCGCCGGCCAACATGAAGACATCAACCTCATCACTTTGTTGGTGGGGGCCTCGTCATCTGGCTTGGAGGTGATGGACACCGCAGGCAATTGGACACCGGTAACCGCCTTGCCCAACCAGCTCGTCGTCAACGTGGGTGACATGCTTCAACGGCTCACCAACCAAGAACTCAAGTCGACCACCCACCGCGTCGTCAACCCGCCCAAAGAGATGTGGGGTAAGCCACGCTTTAGCATGCCGTTCTTCTGTCACCCCGTGCCACACATGAGTTTGGCCGCGTTGGAACAATGCGTGCCCGCTGGAGAAGTCCCCAAGGAAGCCCCCGTCACAGCCGGGGCCTACCTCGAGCAACGTCTCCGCGAAATCGGCCTCATCGGCGACGATTCCTCTAAAAAAGAGTGAAGACCCAAGTGACATTCAGAATTCTTGACATTTTCTAAAGAGAACATCGCGCTGGCCCTCTCGTTCTTTGGGTCATGCAGTGGTGTACTCTTTTCCAATGGTCTGCCGCAGGGGCAGCATGTGGCCTGACATTCGGCTTGATGTCGATGGTTGATTTTCCGAAGTCAAACCCCGCCATGACGACACATGCCACGTCCACCACATGGACACCCAGTCGCGGGAATGCAGCCGTTTTGAACAGCCATGCCACAAGGACACCGCTCTCGGACGACGCCTTTGTGCGCGCAGCGCAATCTTCGGTGGACGCCGTGGTCCATGTGAAGACGGCCACAGTCGTCCAGGCTCAAAGCAACCCTTGGTTGAGCATGTTGGGAATGGACCAAGGTCGTATGGCACAAGGCTCCGGGAGTGGCGTCATCCTGGACAGCCAGGGATGGATTGTCACGAACCACCACGTCATCGACGGGGCTCAACGCATCCAGATCACCCTTTCAGACGGCACCACCATGGAAGCGGAAATGATTGGCAGCGACCCCAGCACGGATTTGGCCCTGCTCAAGACATCGCCCGCCGCTGATCTGCCCACGCTCAGCTTTGGGAATTCAGACAAGGTGCACGTTGGGGAGTGGGTGCTCGCTGTGGGCAACCCCTTGAATTTGACCTCGACGGTGACCGCAGGCATCGTCAGTGCCAAGGGGCGCAACCTCCGCCTGATGGAGCCAGATGCCAGACGGGACATCTATCCTGTCGAAAGCTTCCTGCAAACCGATGCCGCCGTGAATCCAGGAAACAGCGGCGGCGCCTTGGTCAACCTGGATGGGGAACTGATCGGGATCAACACGGCCATCGCGTCGCAAACCGGAAGCTATGCGGGATACTCCTTCGCCATCCCTTCTTCCATAGTCAGCAAAGTGGTGGACGACTTGCGCGAATATGGCCGGGTCCAGCGAGCGTACCTCGGCATCCGAGTCGACCAACGCGATCCTGGTGTGCGGGTTGCTGGCGTGTTTCTTGGGAGTGGCGCCAGCACAGCCGGCCTTCAACCTGGCGATCGCATCGAAATCATCGACGGCATTCCTGTGTCAAGCTTTCCTGCCCTTCAAGAGCAACTGTCCAAACACCGACCTGGTGCTCGAATTGCCGTGCAACTCCGCCGCGACGGAAAACGCCTTCTCAAGGAAGTGGTACTTCAAGGCAGGGCTGAGCTAGAACACCCCATAGCACTTGCAAAGCCCCGGGCGGTGGACGAAGAAGGCCTCCCGCCCAACTGGGGCGTCCGGCTTGAACCCGCAGACCAGGCGACCCAGACTCGCTTGGACTTTCGGGGGGGGCTTGTTGTGGCAGACATTAGGCCAGGCGATTGGGCCGACAAAGGCATTCGAAACGGAGCCGTGTTGCTGCGCGCGGATGGCCAGCCGCTTGAATATGAAAATGACTTGACTGCGGCCCTCGCGAAGGCGCGAGAAGCCGGACAACGCGGCGTCCTTCTTGAAGGCATCCAGGCCAATGGCCAGCAATTTTATGCAGGGGTCCCGCTCCCCTGAGGTCACTCAGCCCCTCCAGTCCTTCTCTGGTGACCCATGGTGACCTTCGCGTCGAGGCTATGCGGTACCCTTGTGCATGCATCTTCCACTTTTTCCTTTGCGCATGCTTCCGTTGCCGGGGGAATTTGTGAATCTCCGCATTTTTGAGCCCCGCTACCAACAACTCTTCAATGAGCTCGAGGACATGGAGCTTGAGGAATTTGGCATCCCCTGTGCCCACGAAGGCCAAATCCGACCCACTGGTGCCGTCATGCGCCTTGTGAATGTCTCGCGACGTGGAGCCAACGGACAACGAGATGTGACAGTCAAAGCCACCGGCTTGTTTCGATTGGAATCCTTCGACATGCGGGATGAAAAAGTCGCTTACCCGTTGGGAAAAGCCGCCGAGGTGCCCGACTGGAAGTCCTGGTGCCTGGACGAGGATTGCCGGGCGGTGCGGGACACATTGGTGGGGCTTATGGTGGTCCACTGCTTGGATCCGAAACCGTTGGAGCAAGAAGGACTCATTGCGGTGTTGTCCCATTTGGAGAGAGACCCTGTGCAGCGCGCTAAAATTTTGGAAGTCGCAAGCCTCAGCGACATGCAACATCGGCTCAAACAACATCTCGAGTTGGCTGTGCAAATCCTTGCCCAGACCCCCCAGGACGACGCCAACTTTTTCGTGAACTGACCCTGTATCTTTGGGTCATGAAGATCCAAAGGAGTTGGCCATGCATGGCCATGGTGGCAGCCCTGTTGTTGGGGGCATGCGGAGACGACAAAGAAGGCAAGACGCAAGACCCAGGTTCACCTTCTTCTGCCAAAGTATTCGGGGGCCCGAAAGGCCTGACAGACCTGCGTGTGCCCGACTTGGAATTCCATCCTGAACTCGACCCACTCAAAGTCACCACCGCCGGAGAAAACCTCGTGACCTTCATGTCGGAAGATTCGTCCGACGTCGTGTTGGGTGACCTCTACAACTATTTTCACTTTTCAAATGTCGGGGAGTGGGACGCCATGTTTGAGCATTTCCCCTCACATCGCACGGAGGACACCGCGATGGTTCGCATGCAGCGCGAGATGATGGACAAGTGGTTCCACAAAGGCCTGCGCAACAGGGCGGGTGGCGCGCACATTCGCTACGTGAGCCCTTGGGTGAAAGAGAAAGACCAACGCATCGCGCTCTTGGGCTTGGACCTCAACTACTTCCTTGACTTTTTTGAAAACTTCGAGGGCAACCCAGAAGGCATGCGCCTGTCGTTGCAAGACCAATACGGAAGGGATGCCATTGAATGGCATGAGTTCGACCAAATCGACGAGGGCGACACCGCCCTCATTCGACAGTTTGAAGTGAATGCCGAGATTGTGATGTACGCGTTGAGTTCGCTCGACAGCCTTCATTGCACATTCCTCCCGCCTCAGATCAGCAAGTCGCCCAAGCTCGCCGCAGAGATGATGGACAACGAATCCATGCTCACGTTGCTCCGGCACAAGCGTGAGAACTACGACCAAAACTGAGCGCAGAGGGACACATGCAACTTCTCGTCACCAACGAATGGTCCACCCTCCACGCGGTGATCGTGGGAACCGCCCAATCGATGGGAGGCACGCCTCCGTTGGAGGAGGCCTACGACCCCAAATCCAAGGAACACATTGCCGCCGGCACCTATCCAAAGGAAGCCGACTGCGTGCGTGAGTTGGATGCCTTGGCGACCTTGCTTCAAAGCATGGATGTGAAGGTTTTGCGACCCCACGTCGTGCCAGAATTGAACCAAATCTTCGCACGGGACGCTGGCATCGTGGTGGAAGATCGCCTGGTGGTCACCCGCATGATTGCCGACCGGACCGCCGAATGGCAAGGGATCGCCCCTCTTTTGGCTGACGTGCCTGCCTCCCACATCCTGACCCCTCCAGAGGGTGTGCGGGTAGAAGGCGGAGACGTGATGCCCAGAGACGGAGAATTGTGGGTGGGATACAGCGCAAAGGAAGACTTCGGCACATTCACCACAGCGCGCACCAACGAAGCCGCCTTGGATTGGTTGTCAGATCAATTTCCACGTTGGAACGTGCGTGGGTTCCAATTGAAGAAATCCGACACAGACCCCACGGCCAACGCCCTTCATTTGGACTGCTGTTTGAGCACGTTGGCTGGTGGACACGCCGTCTTCCATCCTGAAGGGCTGAAATTGGCTGAAGACGTCGCATTCGTGCGCGACACCTTCCAAGGGCACATCCTGGAAGTTGACGCGGAAGAGATGTACCACATGCAGTGCAATTTGATTTCCGTGACTCCGGAAGACTTGGTGTCTTGCCCACCTTTTGAATCCGTGAACCGCCGACTTGAGGCATGGGGATATCGCGTCCACACGACGCCTCTTCAGGAAACGGCCAAAATGGAAGGCCTCTTGCGTTGTGTCACCATGCCTTTGCACCGGGATTGAACCTTTGAATTTGACCTTGACATGAGCCACCCTGCCCAAAGCACCTGCCACATTCTGATGGTTCGGCCTGCGACGTTCCGAAAGAACGAAGAGACCGCCGGCAACAACCATTACCAACAGGACGCCCAGATTGATGACGTGCACCAAGCGGCCCTCGACGAATTCGACCGCATGGTGGAAGACTTGCGCGGGCGTGGCGTGAACATCATGGTGGTGGAGGACACTCCCTCGACGGACACCCCAGACGCCTTGTTCCCCAACAACTGGGTGTCGTTCCACGCAGATGGCCGAGTGGGGTTGTACCCCATGTTTGCGCCCAACCGCCGCATGGAGCGCCGAGAAGACATCCTCTACGATTTGGTTCACGTGCACGGATTCGACATGGATGAAATCGTGGACTTCACCGAGTTCGAGAGCCATGACGCGTACCTCGAAGGCACCGGGAGCATGGTCTTGGACAGGATCAATGGCAAAGCCTACGCTGCCTTGAGCCCACGAACCGACCGCGACGCGTTCGCCCATTGGTGCGAATCGATGGACCTCGAAGGTGTGGTCTTTGAAGCCAACCAATCGATGGACGACGCACGCATGCCCATTTACCACACGAATGTGATGATGGCGGTTGGCACCGGTTGGGCAGCGGTGTGCCTCGACTCCATCGACCACCCCGACGACCGGGCGTTGGTGATGGAC
>DKNS01000045.1:6623-14863 GCA_002469765.1 Flavobacteriales bacterium UBA7382
CCGCTTCGCCGGCAACATGCTCGAAGTGGACACCAACCAAGGCGACAAACTCATCGTGATGAGTTCCCGTGCACACGACGCACTGACCGAAGGACAGCGCGCCACCCTTGAGAATTTTGGCACCTTGGTCCACAACGATTTGCACCACATCGAGACCTGTGGCGGCGGTTCCGCGCGCTGCATGATGGCCGAAGTTCACCTCCCCCGTCCAGCCCAAACCAACGACGCACACGCATGATTCACGGCATTGACGCACGGCTGCACCAAGCCGTCCTTGACACTTTTGAGGCCACTTTCGGCAAGCGCCCAGCAGACCGTCAAATTCAGATTCAGACGACCCGCGCCGCATTTGAAGGAGACCGCACCCTGGTGGTCTTCCCCCTCGCAGGCATGGCTGGCGCCCCTCCGCACGTCGCCGCTGAATCGTTGGGGCAAGCCCTCACCGAGGCGTGCGACTGGATCTCCGGCTTCAGCGTGGTGAAGGGTTTCTTGAACCTGTCCTTGACTGACGCGTGCTGGAACGAAGCATTGCAAGATGCGCTGACCCAAGCGGACTGGGGCCACGCCGTCGCAAAATCCAGGCCCCAGGTGATGGTGGAGTACAGTTCTCCCAACACCAACAAGCCGCTGCACCTTGGCCACCTCAGGAACATCTTCTTGGGCTACAGCGTGTCCCGCATCCTTGAAGCTGCCGGACACGACGTCAAGAAAGTCCAAATCATCAACGACCGCGGCATCCACATCTGCAAGTCCATGGTGGCATGGCAAAAGTTGGGACAAGGCGAGACACCCGCGTCAAATGGCGAAAAGGGCGACAAGTTCGTGGGCCGATACTACGTGGCGTTCGACAAGGCCTTCAAGGTGGAAGTGGCGGAAGGCGTGGCCAATGGGCTCGACCCGAAAGAAGCAGAGGCGGCCAGCCCCATCTTGCAAGAAGCCCGAACAATGCTGCAACGCTGGGAAGAAGGCGACCAGGAAGTCGTGGCGCTTTGGAGAACCATGAATGGCTGGGTCTACGAAGGATTCGACCAGACCTACAACGCCATGGGCGTGTCGTTCGACAAACTCTACTACGAGTCGGACACCTACCTCCTTGGCAAGAAGCACGTCGAGCAAGGCTTGGCTGACCGGGTGTTCTTCCAAAAAGAAGACGACTCCATCTGGGTGGACCTCACCGAAGACGGCCTCGACGAAAAGCTCCTTCTCCGAGGCGACGGCACCGCGGTTTACATGACCCAAGACATCGGCACTGCCATTCTTCGGTTTGCAGACTTCCCAGGCCTCGACCGCCAGGTGTACACCGTCGGCAACGAACAAGAGTACCACTTCAAGGTGCTGTTCTTGATCCTTAAGAAACTTGGCTTTGCGCAAGCGGAGGCCAACCACCACCTCAGCTACGGCATGGTGGAACTTCCCGAGGGCAAGATGAAGTCGCGCGAGGGCACCGTGGTCGACGCCGACGACCTCTTGTTGGAAATGCGCGAGACGGCGCGCAGCATCTCAAATGAACTCGGAAAAGTGGACGACTTCAGTGAAGACGACAAGGTGCAGCTGGCCACCCAAGTGGGGCACGGCGCGTTAAAGTACTTCCTGTTGAAGGTCGCCCCTCCCAAGTCCATGATGTTTGACCCCAAGAGCAGCATCGACTTCTTTGGCAACACGGCACCCTTCATTCAATTCAACGTGGTTCGATGCAAGAGCATCCTGCGCAACGCCGCAACTGAACCATCCTCATTGACTTGGGATGCGGGCACCGCACTGGACGCTGACGAGCGCCAATTGGCCGCAGGCATCCTCGGGTTTCCTGACGTGGTTCAAGAGGCCGCCTCCAGCTACGACCCTTCATTGATCGCCAACCACTGCTACGATCTGATCAAGGCCTTCTCGAGCTTTTACCAGGACCACCCGATTGCAAAAGAAGAAGACGCCGCGACACGCCAAGCACGCCTCGGACTGACAGCCTTGGTCAGCGAAACCGTCTCCAATGGCATGGCCATGCTCGGCATCGACATGCCCGAGCGCATGTGAGACCTCAGCCTTTGCGATGCAACCGGCGCTCCGTTCGGTGCCCTTCGCACGCCATGCGAATGAACACAAGACCGGCGCCCACTGGCACCGCCACATTCCAAGCATGGACACCGGCTTCGAGCTGCCCTTCATGCACCACGGTATCATGGCCGTCCACATGGACAGACAACGCCACGTCACCTGTGCGAAGCACACGGAGATGAATGTCCACCACACCGTTGGACCACAACGCCCCCTCTCCCTCCCAATCCGCAGCCACCTGTGGCGGCACACCTTGACAAAAAGAGGCCCGCATGCGATGCCACAAGACGTAGAGGAGCATGCCCAACAGGCCAACAAGCATCGTCCATTGCAACGTTTCCATGAAACTGGCGATCAGAGGGAAAAAATGCCTGGAATCTTGGACGCGGCCTCGTAGCGGGCAAAGATGTCATCCGGCCCAGAAACCTTCTCGTCCACCGTCACCGCACGGTAATTTCCCTTCGAGGACTCCCTCACTTTGAACGCAGCCTTGGTGCCAAAGATGGCCCGTAGCGACGCCTCATTCTCAGGCATGGCCGGCACGATGAACTTGAATTTGAACACACAAGGCCACGTGTGGGTGTCGTTCAATTGTTGTCGGAGCTGTTCGCGTTTTTCGTCGTCTTGAGGGGTCATGTGAGGGGAACCTTTGGAAATCAAAAATAACAACGGGCCGCCTGCAGGCGACCCGTTGTTGCTTCAATGTCCTTGGCCAGACCTTCAGCAAGCTTGGCCAAAGGCGGCCAAAAATTGCAACAAGTCGCCCGTGGACACCGACCCATCTCCGTCCAAATCTGCTGGACAAAAGTCTTCGACAACATCTGCAATGCATTGGTTCAACGCAGCATCCCACGTGGTGCCGTCACCGCAGTAGACAGAGGGGTCAACCACTTCTTCGTCCGCATCACAAATTCCATTGTCATTGTCGTCCGATTCACAGCTGCCACCGCACATTCCCACGGCATCGAGCTGGTTGCCTTCACAGTCGCAATCCCCTTCGGGCACATCGCTGCAGCCGCATGTATACACATCGCCTGGCCCGTTGCAGACACCACAGGCATCCAAGGTGCCCACACATGTGTCGACATCGTCACAAATGCCGTCTCCATCCGCATCGTCGCAACCATCACCCACACAAGAAATGGAGGCGCCATTGACCGACAACTCGGTGAACTCGATCAAGCCACTGGAAAATTGAAACTTGACTGACCGCGCAAACGCGACAGCGCTCACCGTCACCTCGTTGGTGCCCAACACCAAGGGCATCGCGTTGCCGTTGAACCAGTTCCCATTGGCCACAGTCTTGACCACACGATAGTCGGCCCCTTCGGTGGGAAGACTTGTGACAAAAATGTCCATGGATTGTGCGTCCGCACTGTTCGGGTCGTCGGGGGTGGTGGCCGTCACCACATGCGGCCAAGTGGCATTGGGGCCATCGTCCAAACCGGCGCATGATTCCAAGGCGACACCATCCAAGTCGCTGGCGCATGTCAGAACTTCACCGTTCACCACCAAAGCGTCAAACTCAATGTCCCCGGAAGAAAACTGGAATTTCACCGTTCGGTCAAAATCCACGGCACTCACCGATACTGCATTTAGCCCTAGCTCAAGCGGAACGGCATTGCCGAAAAACCAATTGCCGTTGGCGACGGTTTTTGCAACACGGTAGCTCGCGCCTTCAGGCATAGCCACCACATCAATGTCCAACGTTTGAACATCTGAATTCCCCTCGTCCTCTGGGGTGGTGGCCGTCACCACAAACGGCCAAGTGTCGTTGGAACCTTCTTCGAACAAATCGCACGACCCTGTTGAGTTTTGCGTCCACGCGAACGAAGAAATAAAGAAAAAACAAAGAGCAAGGGATGAAGAGAGCTTCTGCATGATACTCAATTGAAGGTTTGTGACTGTTAACTTACATAAAAACAAAATACCAAGTGTTATTTCGCGCCTTCTTTTCGCTCCAAGGCTTTGCGCGGCTCGCTGTACACCCTGGCGATGACGGTGTCTGTCATCAACTTCATATCCTCAAGCGATTGGTCGTCGCCAAACTCCACCTGAAGCGCTTTCAATTCTGCCTCGAGCCTTTGGATGAGTGAATCCGGGGCACTTGCGTACATGTTGTTCAATTCATGCGGGTCGTCGTCGAGGTTGTACAATTCCCATTCGTCCATGGAGTAATAGAAATGCATCAGCTTGTAGGGGCCTGATTTGATCCCGTAGTGTGGTTGAACTTTGTGCCAAATCGGGTATTCGTAGTAGTGGTAATACACCGCCGTTCGTCCTGGCTCGTCGTTGTCGTCAAAAGCCGATTTGAAGCTCTTCCCCTGCATGGTTGACGGCACATCCAACCCCGCCATGTCCAACAGTGTGGGGCCAAAATCAATGTTCATGGCCATGTGGTCGGACTCTGTCCCAGGTTCAATCACGCCGGGACACTGAACCACAAATGGCATTTTGAACGACTCCTCGTACATCCATCGTTTGTCGAACCACCCGTGCTCGCCCAAGTAGAAGCCTTGATCTGAAGTGTACACCACAATGGTGTTTTCATCGAGACCCGTTTCTTCCAAATGGTCCAAAACACGTCCCACAGCCCGATCTACACCTGCCACACAGCGCAAGTAATCCTTGATGTAAGTCTGGTATTTCCAATGCTTCAGGTCCTCACCCTGCAAAGAGTCGTGTGGCGTCCAGAATTGCCCTTTGTCGCCGTAAGCAAGCCAACGCATGGAATCCCGTCTCGTCAACCCAGCAGGAGGCACCTGTTTCATGTCTCTGCGGTTGAGGTGATTTTCAATTTCCATCATGTTTTCGGCTGCAGCTGGCCGCCCCTCATACGCGTCGTCGAACGACAACGGTGTGGGGAAATCGAAGTCGGCAAACAAATCGTGGTACATCGAATCCGGGCGCCAATCTCGGTGAGGGGCTTTGAATTGGTAGAGCAACATGAAAGGCTTGCCAGGGTCCCGTTGCTCGGTCAACCATTCAATGCAGTCGTCCTCAATCACCTGGGTGGAGTGCCGGGTCGTTTCAACCAAGGTGTCCACCCCATTCACACAAAACTGGGGGTTGAAGTAGGTGCCTTGACCTCCCCAATTGATGAGCACTTTGGAATGGTCGAAGCCCTGCGGCGTTGTGCCCAAGTGCCACTTTCCAATGACAGCTGTCTCGTAGCCATTCTGCTGAAATAGCTTCGGAAAGGTCAGCAAGTCCCCATTGAAATCTCCTCCATCCACATTTTTGTAAAATCCATTCAAGTGGCTGAATTGTCCTGTCAAGATGGACGATCGGCTGGGCCCACAAATGCTGTTGGTGCAATACACCTGGTCCATTCTTGCGCCGTTTTGGGCAATTCTGTCGATGTTCGGTGTAGGGGCAAGCTTTGAGATCTCAGAACCATAAGCACTGATGGCTTGGTAGGCATGGTCGTCCGCCATGATGTAGATGACATTGAGCGGCTTGTCTTTGGCGTTTTTCTGCGTTCCGAGCTGGCACGAAAGCATGCTCATGACCATCAAACACATCGCGAGGATTGCGGGGGGTGACTGGATTCGAATCATAAAAAGGGAATTTGTCAGTTTTTTTGGGAGGACACCAAGAAGGGCAAATTGGCGGAAGAACATTGGTCCGTGGCGTTGCACGCCCTCACAAACACGCGGTATGCCCCTGACTGCGCAGGGGCAGTGAATTCAACGACGGGACCTTGAGACACCTCAAACGAAGTCGGGATTTCCGCCAAACTTTCTTGACGGTCGCCTCCTGTTTTGGTCGAGGTCGACTCCGGAAACAGTGCACACGTCCAAACCACCTCGGCTCCATGATCCTCTACGTTCACCTTCAATTGCATGTCCTCTGCAGATCTCACCACATGGTCTTTGCGCCATCCCTCTCCATTCAATTGCAAGTCCAATATGGCCGGCGAGCGTGTCTCAGGCCACCCTCCAGTCCAGGCGCGCTGCATGGCATCCACACCTTCTGTGGGCTGGCCATCGCTCAAAAAGAGCCCATGCCAGGTTGCTGTGGACTCTTGTTTTTGGCCCCACAAAAAACAATAGCTCCCCAAACACATTGCACTGTCCGAAGCAATGATGTCTTCAAACCTCCTCAATCGGGTGGCCGCTTTCACCCCGCCGGGTGGCTCTTTCTTTGCACCCCATGCTGTCCTGGGCGCTTCGAACGGCCCGTTGACTCCCCATTCGGTGACGAGGTACGGTTTGTTCCATCCGAATCGCCGAATGTTCAGCGGCAACTTTTCTATGCTTCCATAGGCATTGACCCCGAGCACATCGACACTCGGACACTTGGTGCGGACCATGTGGACTTTCGCAGGGTCTATTCCAGCGAGGACTGTGGAGGTTGGGTGATTTACGTCCACCTCATGGATGAATTGGGCCAGGGCCTCCACAGAGTCCCAAACCCGGGTGTTGGTGTATTTCAGATCCACTTCATTTCCGATGCCCCAGAGCAACAAAGCCGGGTGGTCCTTGTATTTCAACACCTCTTGCTTGAGCTCAGCCAGTTGGCCTTGAACAGCATGGACGTCGTTGTAATCCATGCCCGTCCTCTCCGGCCTCAAATACAACCCCAACATCACCGACATCCCGCGTGCATGGGCCGAATCCAACAAGGCCGCTTTGTTGGTGCTCCAGAGACGAATGGAATTGGATCCCGACGATTGAAGCAACTCGAAGTTGGCCTTGGCTCCAGCGCCCAGCACAGGGTGGGTTTCACCGTGACGCAACAAGGTCCATCCGGACGAATCTCTCGAAAGCGTCACCTCAGGAACTTGCGCCCAACCCGCAGACAAAGCGGTGCAACACAGCCAAGCCCAAATCAAGCATGTCGTTTTCTTCTGCATCATGGTTGTCGACTTTGAAGCCACCGTTCAACCTTCTCTGGATGCCCGCGGTAGTCTTCCCAGGCGAAGTCGTGAAGACGAATGTCCGTGTCACGCAGCATGGTCACTCGCACCTCGCGTGTGCTTGCCCAATTGAATTCCTCATGCCTGGTCATGCTTTTGATTGGCACCGCGCAAGACCAGACGCCCTCGTCCATTTGCAAACAATGTTGACCGGTCAGTCTCGTTTGGATTTGCCTGGGCTTGCCCTTTCCGGACCAGATGGAAATGCCAAGAGGCGCCCACTGACCTTCCAAGCGAAACGTCAATGCCGAATGGGAATGAACCGCAGTCATGTCCAGCACTTCCCATCCATTCAACGCCACCCCAAAGGCATTCCACTCCTTGTTTTTTCCGTCTGGATCGTGGTTCAGCACCAAGAATGGTGGCCAGTGAGAGTCTGACCAAGAGACCGCGGAAGACAAGGCCTCCTCTTGAATGCCCCACCACAATTTGGATTGGTCCAAGTCCATCGGCAGAGATTCACACACGTCTCGGCTTCTGGACGAGAGCTTTTCTTCTTGGTGATCAAAGGGCACAATCCGCAGGCCATCAAGATGTACGCAACCTTTTCGCTGAAACTCAATGCGCAGCTCTTTGATGTTTTCCAAATTCAAACCCCGAGAAGCAGCACGAAACGCGGACAACGGGATGTGCGCCTTGCGCCACTGGTCATCGAAGGTTTGCCCTTCCACGTCGAGCAAATTGATTTTGGAGGTGGCTTGCCGACCGGCATAGTCAATCAACGCGAAAAACATGGGGATTTTGGAAGCCGTGCCTTGCTCCAGTTTGATGTGAAACTGAATGGCTGCAGTCTTTTCCAATGCCTTCAAGTTTTTGCCAACGTGGTTTGCCCAAGGAAATCCCACACCCAGGTAACGACAGCTGTCGGATTGGGACCATTCCACCCTCAAATGGTCCGCCCCTTCCATAGATCCTTTTCGAACAACGTCCACCTGTTTGCAAGGGTGGGCCTTGTGGCCAAACATGATGGAGTTGACTTCGTCAAGGTAAATGTCGCGGTACGCATAAGTCGACACCCGTTCTTCAGGCGTCGGGCTCAGGTCAAGGTCGTACAAGGGCGTGACTTGCATGCTGCCACAACCCGTCAGCCAAACACAAACCATCCCCAAGGTCAACCAAGTCTTCATCATTCTTGCTCCAGGAGAGGGCCACCCTCTGTGAACATGACATAGTCCAGATCTGTGCGGGCCTCGATGTCCCCGTTCTCCGGACAATTCCCGCTGTTGAAGGGACAGGCCTGCAATCCGAGACGGATGCCACGAATTTGACT
>DKNS01000191.1 GCA_002469765.1 Flavobacteriales bacterium UBA7382
CAACTCACCCTGCTCATCCGCGTGGGGGCGCTGCGGTTCACCGGCGCCGAAAAACAGGTGCTGCTCTGGGAAGCGCATTTCCTGCTGGCCGCCCAATCATCTCCACACCGCCCCTCACCGCAGGACCTTCTAACCCGCAAACGCAGCTTGCCCGCTCGGGCAGGTGCAGGCACGGGAGAGCTCTTCGCCCCGCCCAAGCCCAGAACCTACGTGTTGCCCCCACTGGATACGGCGCCCCTGACGGACGCGTTCGACGAATGGGAATTGTTGGGCTTCCCCCTCTGCTCGCCCTTCCTGTTGCTGACCGACGAAGCCAAAGCCGTGGTCCGAAGCGGCTTGCTGGCACGAGACCTTCCTGAACGCGTCGGAGACGTCGTCACCGTCGTGGGCCACCTTGTGATCGTCAAAGAAACCTCGACCGCCAAGGGCGAGCGCATGTGCTTCGGGTGCTTTGTGGACCTCGAAGGCGCCTGGCTCGACACGGTGCATTTTCCGGGTGTCGCCCGCGACTTCCCCTTCCGCGGCAAGGGCGTGTACGCCGTGCGTGGCTCCGTGTCGGAGTCGTTTGGATGCCTCAACGTCGACGCCCAACACATGCAGCGCCTGGACACCCTGCCCGACCCGCGCTACGCCGACCAAGGCGTGCTACCTGCAGGCGTGGACAGCGGCATCACCACACGCCGGCGGCAACCGCCCAAGCTCACGTCACGCCGGACTTGACCCCTGACTTCTGAGCAGCAAAAAGCCCCTCCGCACAGGGCGGAAGGGCTTCCAAAAAGTTCGTGGCTCAATGTCACTGGACCACAATCCGACGCTTGATGGCACCACGCTCAGGTACCGTGAATTCCAACATGTAGGATCCGGCACTCAACGCAGAGATGTCCAAGACGTCGCGCTGGTTCACTATCATTTCCTTCACCGAACGGCCTGCACCATCACGGAGGATTACGTAAGCGTTGTCCAAAGTCGGCCCCGTCCACACCAAGTGAAGGTTGTCGCGGGCAGGCACTGGGAAAATCTCCAGGCTTCCTTCCAACGCCTCTTCAATGGAACTCACGTTGACGTCCACAATCAAGCACACTTCCTCGCCTTCACAGCCGCCTTCACTGGTTTCCAGCACGCAAACCGATCCGGGTCCTCCGACGTTCCAGACCACCGAAATTTCACTGCTGCCATTGCCTTGGAGGATGTCGCCACCAATCACGTTCCATTCGTAGGAGCTGCCCTCCGTGTCTGTGTAGGTATACACTTGAAGCGTTTGAGAGAAGGGATCGACTTCTCCTGTCAAGGTGTATTGGCCGATGTACGAACACTCGCTGTTGTCCTCGATGCCTTCAGTAGAGAAGTTGCAGGCCTCAGGGTCGTGACAGCTCACCCCCAAGCATCCGCAGTCGCCCTGGATTTCATCGTCCACCGTCAATTCGATGCCGTCGTCGCAAGGGTCGCCTGGATAGAAGCATGTGCCGTCGTCGTCGCTCGCGTTGGGATCGTAGTTGCACGCGCCTTCTCCGGTGCATCCCTCCACCTCAAACTCGTCACAAATGCCGTCGCCGTCCGAGTCGTTGAGGCAGTCGCCGTTGCAGTCGTAGGGGTCGGTGGCGTATTCGCACGACATGTCGTCCTGCGATGCCTCAGGGTCGTAGTTGCACGCCACAGGGTCGGTGCATCCCAACACCTCAAACTCATCGCAAACCCCGTCGCCGTCGGCATCGTTCACACAATCACCATCTTGGTAGGGGTGGGTCACCATCAAGGGCTCTGCACATACGTAACTCTCCACGCTTTGGTCGCCGCCAGGAAACGTCTGCACACAAGACTGAATGGTGAATTGACCGCAGGTGGTGACGCGTGCAACCAGGACTTTCAGGTCATCGCCAGCCACAGCCACTGCAGGTCCGCTCACCAATCCTGTTTCAACGCTGATCTCAGGCACCACGAACATGGCACCGTTGGTGGTGGTGAAGCCTTCACAAGGCCCCGCAAAATCTTGGGTGAGCGGGGTCACGGCACCGGGCGAACCGCCGTTGTACATGCCAATGGTCCATCCGGTGGAGTATTGCAAATCGGGGAAGGATGGAATCAACGCTGGATTGATGTCCCACAACCATGGCGAGGCCGCGATGTCCGACTGATAGCACCCACACGTTCCTTCAATGCCCGCCGCAGGCGTGCCCAGCGCTTCCACATCGGAGTAAAGCGAACTCAACACATCTGTGGCGCTCGTAAATTCCGCATAAATCGAGTAGGCCCCGTAAAACTCAAGGCCATCTATGTCGCCCGCGCCATCGGCGTGCCAAATGGTGTCCATCACCGCAGAAAAACCCGTAAACTGGGCCTGAACCGAAGAGGGAAGCAACATCGTGAACAACATTGAAGCCAACACAGCAGGCCTCCAAAATGGGGTTGAAGTTTGAGAACGCATAAGTGAGAATTTGAGCACAAATTACATCCAATTTGTCACCACGTTCTCCGTGTTTCAGCAGGTTGCCAACAACGAAATCAGGAGTTCATGGCCTCCTCAATGGCCCCCGCCTCCAGCGGGATGTGCCCCATCAAATCGTGAAATCCGTCCTCGGTGATGACGATGTCGTTCTCCAGGCGAATGCCCAGTTGTTCTTCGCGGATGTAGATGCCTGGTTCCACCGTGAAAACATGTCCTGACGCAATGGGATCTTGCCAGTGACCCACATCGTGCACGTCCAGCCCAATGAAGTGGGAGGTGCCGTGCATGAAGTATTTCTTGTACGCAGGCCAGGCCGGGTTTTGCTTCTCAATGTCGTGGCGGTCGATGAGCTTGAGGTCCAACAGCTGGGCGGTCATCAAGTCCCCAACTTCCTTGTGGTAGTCGTGGAGAGAAACCCCAGGACGCAGCAACTTCATAGAGTCTTGCATGACGGAAAGCACCGCGTTGTACACGGCTCGCTGACGGTCGGTGAAGGTGCCCGACACAGGAATGCAACGGGTCATGTCCGAAGCATAATTCCCGTACTCTGCACCCACGTCCATCAGGATGACGTCGCCCGCTTTGCACTCAGCGCTGTTCTCGATGTAGTGCAACACACAAGCGTTGAAGCCGGATCCGATGATGGGCGTGTACGCAAACCCGCGCGACCCGCGACGCAAGAATTCGTGCATGAACTCCGCCTCAATCTCGTACTCCATCACCCCGGGCTTGACGAACCGGAGAACGCGCTCAAATCCAGCTTTTGTGATGTCGCAGGCACGCTGCATTTGATCCACCTCTTGAGGACGCTTCACCGCACGAATGCTGTGCAGAATGGGCGCGCTCCGCTCGATTTCATGGTTGGGGTATTTGGCGCGCAACACGGCATTCTCGCGGTCAGTGCGCGTCTCCACCGTCAATTTGGCCCGCGTGTGCTGGTTGTCGTTCAAATACAACGCACGGGCCTCGGCCATCAGCCTGTGCAACGTCGGCTCAAACGCGGAAGTCCACTGCACGTTGGCGATCCCCGTTTCTTGATTGGCTTGGGCTTTCGTCAATTTGGCACCTTCCCAAATGGCAAGCTCCTCGTTGGTCTCCAGGGTGAACAAAATCTCGCGGTCTGCGGGTTTGTGTGCATCCGGAAACAGAAGCAGCACGGTGTCCTCCTGGTCCACCCCGCTCAAATAAAAGATGTCCGCATGCTGCTTGAAAGGCAGCGTGCCGTCGGCGCTGGTTGGGTAGATGTCGTTGCTGAAGAACAAAGCCAAACCGCCGGGCTTCATGGCCTTCACAAACGCCTCGCGGTTCTGCACGAAAAGGTCTGAGGGAAGTTTCTGGTAGCGCATGCCCCGAAGGTACTGCGGCAGGCGCCGAGGCCGACCTACCTTCGTGTCATGAGCGAACGCATTTCCACCTCTGACGCGCCCAAACCCGTGGGCCTCTACCCCCACGCCCGCCGCGTAGGCAACCTCCTTTTCTTGAGCGGCGTCGGCCCTCGCAAGGCAGGAAGCGACGCCAACGACAGTGGGGTTCCTGGCTTGGAGCTCGACCACAATGGCAACTTCAAGGCGTTCGATTTCGAAGCCCAAGTCCACAGCGTCTTTGCGAACGTGAAATCCATCTTGGAGGCCAGTGGCAGCAGCTGGGGGCAGCTGGTGGACGTGACCGTGTTTTTGGTCGACATGAACCGCGACTTCCACACGTTCAACCGCCTGTACGCGGAATACTTCAAGGACAACCAGCCTTGCCGAACGACAATGGAAATCAACCGATTGCCGACCCCAATTGCCATTGAATTGAAGTGCATCGCCACGGTCGACTGACCTCGGATTACGCCCACGGGGCGGTGGACAACCCGTTTAGGACTGTCGTCAGTGCGAGGAGGGCTTTCCGAACTTGCCTGCATGTCCACGGAACAGAACACCTCCCCCTCATTTGACCCTGCGATCCTCCAGAAGCTGGAGCTGCTTCAGGAAAAGTACGCGGCCATGGGGCAAGACCTCAGCAGCTACCTCGACGGGCTTTTGTATGCCGACTACCGCACATATTGGGACCTGATTCACCTGGACACGTTGCTCAGCCTGCAGCGCCCCCAAACCTCGTTTCATGACGAGGTCGTCTTCATCGTCTACCACCAAATCACCGAGCTGTACTTCAAGCTGACGCTGCATGAGTTTGAACTCATGTCAGAGACGGCCAAAGCCAACAGCGGGTTGGTTGACAACGATTTTCTGTTGGAACGCGTGCGACGCGTCAACCGCTATTTCGAGGCACTCACCACCAGTTTTGACATTATGGTGGACGGCATGGACCCCAAGGAGTTCATGAAGTTCCGCATGTCCTTGCTCCCTGCATCGGGTTTCCAAAGCGCCCAATACCGAAAGATCGAGCTCTGCGCGACGTCGCTGGACCGCATTGTGCACCACAACCTACGCGACCAATACACGGAACACACCGCGCACGACATCCCGGAGTTGATGTCCCACCTTTATTGGCGAGAAGGTGCCGTCGAGTTGCAAAGTGGGAAGAAGACACTGACGCTCAAGCAATTCGAAGGGAAATACGACGAAGAATTGGAACGACTCGCCCGTCACATGTTCACATGCAACATCCGCAAACTTGCCGCGACTTTGCCAGACGGGCCTTCAGAGGAGTTGGTGCGCGCCATGCGCTGGCTCGACACCAACGTCAACGTGAACTGGCCTCTGGCGCACTACAAGAGCGCGGTGAGATACCTGCACAAAGACCCCGTGGACCTCGCGGCAACGGGTGGCACCAATTGGCAGAAGTACCTGCCTCCACGATTCCAAAAACGGGTGTTCTTCCCTGAGCACTGGAGCGAGGCCGAGCTGAACGAGTGGGGCAAAGGATGGGTGTTGAAAGAGGTGTTCGGCCAAGATTCATGACAGCCCTTCGGCGCACAATCTCCTGGGCGATGCTCGGGGTACTGCTCCTGACTTGGGCCTCTTGTGGTCACGGCGACGGCGGATTGGGGCGTTTTACTGCGCCTCCTGTCCCCGATCCCACGTACCGCTTTGGGGTGGTTTGGGACAGTCTCGTGGTGGACTCTGGACAGGTGAAATCTGGACAAAGCTTGTCCCACCTCCTCGACCCCGCAGGCATTGGCCCAGGCAAAGTGGCCACCCTCGCAGCCAACAGCCGTCAGACCTACGACGTACGCAACATGCGCGCCGGGCGTGAATGGTGGATGGCGTCGCTGCCGGTTCGGGACAGCCTGGGCAAGAAGGTGGGCCTGGCTCCCCAATGGTTCATCTACGAGCGGAACCCCAAGGACTACGCCGTCTTCTCCTTGGCAGACACTTTTGGGGTCAAGCTCGGTTCGTATCCCGTGGACACCGTATACGCCCGGGCCGTGGGAAGCATTGAGAACAGCTTGTACCTGGACCTGGAGAAGGGAGGACATCCCACCAACCTCGCGGTATCCATGGCCAACGTGTACGCCTGGACCATCGATTTCAGCCGGGTCCAACCTGGCGACACCTTCGACGTGCTGTACCGGCGCGAAACGGTAAACGGCGAGCACGTGGGCATGCCTGAAGTGTTGGCCAGCCGCTTCAACCATTGGGATTCAGAGAAAGAGGCTTACCTCTTCAATCAGGGAGGCGGCAACGATTACTTCGACCTGGAGGGCGGTTCACTTCGCAAGGCCTTCCTCAAAGCACCCGTGGAATTCAGCCGCATCTCAAGCCGCTTCAACCCCAAGCGTTTCCACCCTGTTCTGAAGAAGGTGAAGGGACACTTCGGCACGGACTACGCTGCACCCCACGGCACCCCCATCGTGGCGGTGGGGGACGGCGTGGTGACCAAGAGCAGCTACACGAATGGCAACGGGAAGTATGTCAAGATTCGGCACAACGAGACCTACGAAACGCAGTACCTCCACATGTCCCGCAGGGCTGTCAAACAGGGCCAAACCGTCAAGCAAGGCACGGTGATTGGCTACGTCGGACAAACGGGGCTGGCCACTGGGCCCCATGTGTGCTTCCGATTCTGGAAACACGGCAAGCAGGTGGACCACCTGCGTGAGGAATTTCCGCCGTCTGAACCCATCGAAGCCACAGCTCAACAAGCCTTTGCGGAAGAGGTCAACCGTTTGGAATTGATCAAGGAACAGATTGCCCCCAACGCACAAGGGGTACGCATCACGACTGTGCCTGGGCCA
>DKNS01000169.1:0-2508 GCA_002469765.1 Flavobacteriales bacterium UBA7382
GGTGATGCCGCCGGCCTCGCCCGCGATGACGTTGGCTTTGCGCACAAAATCAAGCAACGAGGTCTTTCCGTGGTCGACGTGCCCCATGACCGTCACAATGGGAGGTCGAGAACTCAAGTCCTCTTCGGCGTCTTCCTCGACCACGATGGACTCTTCCACCTCTGCGCTGACAAATTCCACTTCGAAGCCAAACTCCTCGGCGATGATCGTGATGGTCTCCGAATCCAGACGCTGGTTGATGGACACCATGATGCCCAACGTCATGCACGCCGAAATGATGTCGTTGACCCCGCAATTCATCATCGTGGCCAGCTCGGCGACGGTGACGAATTCGGTCATTTTCAAGATGCTTTCCTCCAATTGCGACTGGAGGTTGCTCTCCTCGTGGCGTTGTTGGATGGCGTCGCGCTTTCGGCGACGGAGCTTGGATGACTTGGACTTCTTGCCGCCGCTCAACCGCGCGAGGGTGGCTCGAATTTCTTTCTGGATGTCCTCTTGGCTAACTTCTTTCTTGGGCTCGTTGCGTCGTCCGCGGCCACGCTGGTCGGCTCGACCGGCCTGATTTCCAGCCTTGCTGACATCCACCTTCTTGACACGCACGCGCTTCCGCTTGCCGTCTTCTCCTGTGGCTTTCTTCTTCTCAACGGGCAATACAATCTTGCCAACCACCGTCGGCCCTGACAACTTCTCAGCCTTGGCACGGACCACTTCGGGTTCTGCCGGTTTGGCGGCTTCTTGTGCCTCAGGCTTGGCCTCCGCTTGAGGCTGTTCCACAGCAGGTTTGGCGGCAGACTCCGCCTGAGGTTTGCCGTCTTCTTGCTTGGCGGCCTTTTTGGTTGGCTTTTTGGGCTTCAACGCCTCCAAGTCCATCTTTCCCACCACCTTGGGCCCTTCCTTGGCCGCAGAGGCGTCCTCAGACGGGGCCTCAGGCGCAGAAATCTCAGGCGCAGGATCGGCCTTTTCCTTGATTTCTGGAACCGATGCCGCAGCTGAAGTCTCCTCCTTGACTGGAGCCGCTTCTGGGGCTGTGGAGGGCGCTGGCTGGGTGCGCTTCACCACAGGCGCAGCTTCACTTTTGCGAAATTGACTCAGGTCAATTTCGGGCTCCTCTTCTTCCTTCTTCACCTCGCGCTTCTTGGCGCTGGCAAGCGTGATGCTCTCTCGCTCCTGAATGCCCGTCGCGCTGCGCTGAGCCTTCTGTTTGGTTTCCTTATCCCCCTGGAAGTTGGACTTCACAAGCGCATAGGTCTCGGGGTCCAACTTGGTGTTGGGTTTGGCCTCGACCTCGATGCCTCGGGAAGCCAAGAAGTCAACCACGGTGGTCATGCCAAGGTTGAATTCACGGGCGACTTTGCTCAGGCGTACGGGTTTGGTTGATTCGGCCATTTAGGAATAATTCTGGGTGAAAGTATGAAACGAGGGGGTGCCAGGGACGGAGTGGTTGGCAGGTTGTTCGTGGAGTTCCTTGAATAACTCTTACGCGTCCAACTCCGTTTTCAAGATGGAAATCACCTCCCGGATGGTCTCCGCCTCCAAGTCAGTGCGCTTCACCAAGTCCTCCTCTTCCAAGTTGAGGACGGAGCGCGCGGTGTCGCACCCAATCTTGGTGAACTCCGCGAGAATCCACTCGTCGATTTCATCTGCAAACTCCTTCAATTCCACGTCTTCAGACACTTCGTCGTCTTCGCGGTACACGTCGATGTCGTATCCGGTCAGCAGACCCGCGAGCTTGATGTTGTTTCCACCCTTGCCGATGGCCAAACTGACCTGGTCAGGCTTGAGGTACACTTCGGCTTTTCCCGTGTCGCTGTGAAGCGCCATGGACGTCACCTTGGCTGGGCTCAACGCACGCTGCACCAACAACTCTTCGTTTTCAGTGAAGTTGATCACATCAATGTTCTCGTTGCGGAGCTCGCGCACAATGCTGTGGATGCGAGACCCCTTCATGCCGACGCATGCGCCCACAGGGTCGACGCGGTCGTCGTACGACTCCACCGCCACCTTGGCACGCTCGCCTGGGGCGCGGACAATCTTCTTGATCGTGATGAGGCCGTCGTAAATCTCTGGCACTTCCATTTCAAAGAGGCGCTCCAGAAACTCAGGTGCAGTGCGGCTCAAAATGATGCGTGGGCTGTTGTTGCGCAACTCCACCGCGGCCACCACCGCCTTCACGGTGTCCCCTTTTTTGAAGAAATCACCCGGGATTTGGTGTTCCCGAGGCATCACCACTTCGTTGTCCTCGTCGTCGACAAGCAACATTTCACGTTTCCAGATTTGATACACTTCGGCTGTGACCACCTCGCCTACGCGCTCCTTGTACTTGGCGTACAAGGCGTCTTTTTCCATGTCGAGGATGCGACCAGCAAGGTTTTGACGGAGGGACAAAACGTTGCGGCGCCCAAAGCTCTCGAGCTTGATTTCCTCTGACAGCTCTTCGCCGACTTCAAAGTCGTCTTCCACTTTCAAGGCTTCGACCAAGGAGACCTCCACGTTTTCGTCTTCCACTGC
>DKNS01000169.1:2887-13941 GCA_002469765.1 Flavobacteriales bacterium UBA7382
GGGTTGATGATGATGTCAAAATTCTCATCGGACCCGTACTTCTTGATGATCATGTTTCGGAAGACCTCTTCCAAAATCGCCATCAAAGTTTCTTTGTCGACGTTCTTGAATTCCTTGAATTCAGCAAACGATTCCAGCAAGTTCAACTGCATGTTGACTCAGATTGTGGGGCTCAAGCCCGCGGTTTGTTAAACGAGATGATCACTTTTGTCCAGTGCACGTCGCCGTAGGCAAACGTGTGGTCCTCCTCGAACCACGCCTTGGCTTTCCGGCCTTCGATGCGTCGTTTTTCTCGGGTTTGGACCACGAAATGGTCCTCCTCCACAGCCTTGAGTTCGCCTTCAAGCTTGGCTCCCTCCACAGGCATGACAGCCACATCCCGGCCCACGTTCTTCAAATATTGACGCTGCAGCTTCAGCGGTTGGTCCAACCCTGGAGAAGTCACGTCCAATGAAAAGTCTTGCACCTCGCGGTCCAAGGACCCCTCGATGTGGCGGCTCAGCCCCATGCAGAACTCAATGGACGTGTTCTCGTCGTGGTCGACAATCACCCGGATGTTGCTTCCGTCGCTGACCACCACATCTACCAGGAACCCGGGGGTTCCTTCCAGATGGGCCTCGGCCAGGGCTCGAATGTCTTCTGTTCGAATCACGTGTTGCACTTTGCGGAAACTTGACGCAAACTCAGGAGACAAAAAAGAGGCCTTGTGGCCTCCATCCTTTGCTTCGTCTTGTCTTTCCGTTGCAAAAGTACACAATTCAAGCCTTCCGAGCTACCTTCACTTCATGTCGTACATCCTGCGCATGATTGAAGAGGGCGAGCACCAGCACCAAGACTTCAAGTTGCGCGTGGACGACCCCTACAAAATTGCCAAAACCCTCAATGCCTTCGCCAACACCGAGGGCGGACGGTTGCTCATCGGCGTCAAGGACAACGGCGAAGTGGCAGGATGCAGGGTCGAGGAAGAATTCCACATGATCCAGTGCGCGGCGGAAGTCCATTGCAAACCAGCCGTGACGTTCGAGACGCAGGTTTGGAAACATCAATATTTCAGCGTGCTCGAAGTGAAGGTGCCTCAAAGCCCGAAGCGTCCCCATTACGTGGAACATCGAAGCGCCAAGGACGAACCCGTCACCGGTGTCTGGCATGCCTTCTTGCGGAAAGACGACCGCATCCACAAAGCTTCGCCGGTCATGGTGAAGGTGTGGCAATACGAGATGCGCATGGACCGGTCCGAATTCCGTTACAACGAATACGTCGGCCGCCTGTTCAAAAAGTGGCGCGACGGACAACACTTGCGCTTCCCACAAGTGGCACGAACCGCGCGGCTGGAGTTTGACCAAGCCGAGGACTTGCTGGCCTTGTTGACCGTCTGGGGCATTGTGGAGGGCCAGTACGGCAAGCAAGGGTGGCGCTATGGCTTGGCCTCTGAAGAAGCCCTGGCCTTGCTTGAAAACGAAGGTGCAGACGCTTTCCGCTGGAAGCACGCAGGGTGACCGCTGCGGCTGGACACAATATCCCGAACTTCGCCACGTATGAGGCCCCAGATGACCGTTCTTCGACCCCTTGTTTGGCTTCTGGCTTTGTCCAGCACCCTGCTGCACGCGCAGTACGAAGTGTCAAGCTGGCGTGACCACTTCCCATATGGCGAGGCCAAGCAAGTCATCGTGGCCGGAGAAGAGGTCGTGGGCCGCACCGACTTCGCGCTGTTCACCATCGACACTGCCACATACGAAGTGCAGCGTTTGGTGAAGGGCCAAGGATTGACCCAGGGCAAGCCCTCTGCCATGGCTTACGACCCCAACACGGACTTGTGGGTGATCGGCTACGACAACGGCGGAGTCGACCTCAAAGACGCGTGGGGGGTGACCCACCTCCCAGACCTGCGCATTGCCCAAGTGGTCGGCACCAAGCGCATTCGAGACATTGTGGTGTACAACGGCCAAGCGCTCCTCTCCACCGGCGTTGGCGTGGTGGTGGTCGACTTGGCCAAACGGGAAATCGCAGACACCTGGAAGCTCAGCCCCTCCGAGGCCCCAGTGCAGGCCCGATGTGTGGTGCAACACGACGGTCAATGGCTCGTGGGCACCGACGGCGGGGTCTTCGCAGGGACGGTCGACGACCCCTTCTTGGCCAACCCCGACCAATGGAACCTGTGGGAAGGGGCCCCTGAACTTGGGGCCGTCCTGGAACTTCAACGTTTTGGCGAGATGTGGTGGATGGCCACGGAAACGCAAGAAGAGGGGAATGCCGTGGTGTGGCGCGGCAACGTCAGCACGCCGTGGGCGGTGGTGGACGGCTGGGATCCCGACGGGCTCGAATACGGAGGGATGGCATCGGGCGACTGGTTGCTTCGACAAGACGAGACCCGCAGCCAAGGCATCCTTTTGGCCTCCTGCTGCCAGACCTGGGGTTTCGACGAGGATGGATCTCCCGTGGACGTGGCTCCCACCCTGCCTGAGTACGTGCGAATCCAAGACGTGGCCTTCCTTGACGGAGACCCCCAAGGGCGGGCCTGGCTCGCGAGCCGCATCGGCGGAGTGGTGACGTGGGTGCCCAACCCCACAGCCGAGAGCATTCCTCCCCGAGGCAACAAACCCCAAGGACCTCCCCACGCCAACGTGCGCCGCATGGACTGCTGGAACGACAACTTGTGGGTAGCCACGGGGGCGGTGAGTGCATCGTGGACCCCTCAGTATCGCGCAGATGGCGCATTGAACTACGCCGACAACGATTGGCTGGGACTTGACTTGCCGGAAAGCCTGAATGACATCGAAGGTGTGCGGGACATCCTGGACGTGAGCATCGATCCCACCGACCGGAGCCACGTGGTCTTGTCGTCTTACGAAGAGGGCTTGATTGAAGTGCGCGACGGGCAAGTCGCTCGGGTGTTGAACGCCGAAAACTCGAGCCTGCAATTGTCAGGCGTGGGCGGGGCCGTTCGTTCGGCGGTGGGCGGCATCGACTTCGACCGCCAGGGCAACCTCTGGTTCACCAATCCGTGGGTCAACACAGGGCTGCATGTTCTGTTGCAAAACGGAACGACGGTGGCCATGGATTTGGGCGACACGGGGCAGGATTTGTTGTTCTCCGACGTGGAGGTCACGGGCGACGGTTACGTGTGGGTGGTGCTGCCCCGCGGCAAAGGTGTGCTCGTCTACGACCCTGCCGGCACCCCCGGGAGCCCCCAAGACGACCGCTGGACCATCCTGACGGCCACCCCCGGCCAAGGCGGGCTTCCCTCCAACGACGTGTTCTGCATCGAAGAAGATTTGGACGACGAAATATGGGTGGGCACCGCGCAGGGACCTGCGGTCTTTTACCAGAGCAGCGCGGTGTTCGACGACGTGGTGAATGCCAGCCAAATCCTCATTTCGCAAGACGGCAACCTCCAGTACTTGCTCGAAAACGAAGTGGTCCAAAGCTTGATCATCGACGCCGGCAACCGCAAATGGGTGGGCACGCAAGGATCAGGAGTCTACGTGTTGAGTGCCGACGGTTTGACCACCGACCACCACTTCACCGTGGACAACAGCCCGCTGCCAGACAACGACATCCAAGACATTGCCATGGACTACGGCAGCGGAGAGGTGTATTTGGCCACTGGCCAAGGGTTGTTGTCCTACCGCGGGGAAGCCACGAATTGGGACCGAGATATGGCCAACGTGCGGGTGATGCCCAACCCCATCCGAGCTGACCACACCGGTCCGGTGGTGTTCGACGGATTGGCCTACAACAGCACGGTGCACATCACGGATGTGTCCGGGGTGCGCGTGGCGGTCCTTGAAAGCAATGGCGGACGGGCCACCTGGGATGGCAACCTCGACAACGGGAAGCCTGCACCCTATGGCGTGTATTTGGCCTTCGCCACCGACAGCCAAGGGAAGAAGGGCGATGTGGTCAAATTCGCGGTGATTCGATGAGTCACAAGCCCAGCCTTCCGCCCTCCAAGATGCCCCATGTGGGCACCACCATCTTCACGGAAATGACGGCCCTGGCGCAAGCGCATGGTGCCCTGAACGTGGCCCAGGGCTTCCCCGACTTGGCCACCCCCAAGGCGTTGAGGCAAGCCGCCGCTGCCGCCATGGAAGACGGACACAACCAGTATGCCCCCATGCCCGGCAACCACGCCCTTCGGTCGTGGATCGCCAAGGTGCACCACGCCGGGGCGGGATACTGTCCCGACAAGGAAATCACGGTGGGCGCAGGCGCGTCCAGCGTGCTGTACGCCGCCATGACCGCCTTGCTTCAACCAGGCGATGAAGTGGTCATGCAAGAACCTGGCTACGACCTTTATGCTCCGGTGGCAGAACTCAACTTTGCCAAAGTGGTCCGCGTGCCCTTGGAGGACGAGCACGCGCTTCACCAGGCGGTGGGATCCCGTACCAGAATCGTGGTGCTCAACAGCCCTCACAACCCCACCGGCGACGTGCTCACCGCAACCCAACTTGATCGCCTGGCCAACACCTTGGAGGGCACCAATGCCTGGGTGCTGAGCGACGAAGTGTACGGACCCATGGTCCACGATGGACGAGAGGCGCCCGTACCATGGAGGCATCCAAAGCTCCGCGACCGCACACTTGTGGCAGGAAGCTTTGGGAAGCTCTTCCACGCCACAGGCTGGAAAATTGGCTGGATGGCCGCGCCTGCCAAGCTTACCCGGGAGCTGCGCAAGGTGCACCAGTACGACGTCTTCTCCACCGGGGCACCCTTTCAAGAGGCGTTGGCGCGTTACCTGGTCACGGAAGATGCCAGAATTCACTTGAACGAATTGGGGCCCATCTACCAGGCCAAACGCGACCGGCTTCTGCAAGGCCTTGAAGGCACGGCCTTCACTTGGCGACCTGCCGAAGGCGGATATTTCCAGGTCTTGAACGTGGCCAGCTACCTTTTGCCCGCCGAGACCGACCGCGACTTGGCGATGCGTTGGACCCGAGAGCACGGCATCGCCACCATTCCGATGGGCGCGTTTGGACAGGTTGAACCAAGCGTGCGGGTTTGCTTCGCAAAAGAGGACCACACCATCGACGCTGCCGTGGCCAAATTCCGAGCCATCCCAACCAGCTCTGCAACTCCTGTCGCCAAACCACCACCCTCCCAACCGCCCAGCGTCCCAATCCAAGACTCCTTGCGTGTGGTCGCATTGCAAGCCGACTTGCATTGGCAAGATCCCGAAACGAATCGTGCGTCGTTTGCCGCCGAGTTGGACGCTCTTCTGGCGGAAGAGCCTGCGGATTTGGTGTTGCTCCCAGAGATGTTCACCACCGGGTTCAGCATGGACACCCGCCAGGCAGAATCGCTCGATGCGGATGGGGGAGGTGTCACACGTGGGTGGATGCAAGACGTGGCCCAACGCCACGGGGTGGCCCTAGGGGGGACGGTGGCCGTGCGAGACAACGCTGGCGAAGCGTGGAACAGGTTTTGGTTGGCGACACCTGAAGGAGAGGTGCATGCCTACAACAAGCGCCACCTCTTTCACCTGGCCGGAGAAGGGAAGCATTATCAGGCTGGGTCAGAACGTGTCGAAGTGCACTGGCGTGGATGGCGGCTGCTGCTGCAAACATGTTACGACCTCCGGTTCCCTGGCTTCGCGCGCAACCACGGGCCAGAACCCTACGATGCTGTGTTGTACCTCGCCAATTGGCCTTCACCGCGAAGCGACGCTTGGAGAATCTTGCTGCAGGCCAGGGCCATCGAAAACCAATGCTTTGTGGCGGGGGTGAACCGGTCGGGGACCGACGGCTCTGGGCATCAATACGCCGGGGATAGCTTGTTTGTGGACATGGCCGGCCACATCTTGGCCGATGGCGGCGGCACAGGTTCTCCTGCCGTGGTCCGCGCGACATGGAACAAAGCCGAACTGACTGCCTTCCGCAACTCCTTGCCCTTCCTCCAAGACGCCGACCGCTTCGGCATCCGTTGAGGCCCCTCTTTGCACTCTTGGTTTGATGGCCAGGTTGCACCAACAAGAAAGTCATCTCGGCGATGCGCCTGCGGTGCGCTGCTGTGGCGCAGGAAACTTACTTAAATGCGTTTTCGCCGGTGATGTCGAGGCCGGTGATCAACAAGTGGATGTCGTGGGTCCCCTCATAGGTGATAACCGACTCCAAGTTGGCCATATGGCGCATGATGGGGTATTCGTTCATGATGCCCATGCCTCCAAGGATTTGGCGCATCTCACGGGCGATGTGAATCGCCATGTCCACGTTGTTTCGCTTGGCCATGGAGATTTGGCCAGAGGTCGCTCGACCTTCGTTGCGCAACACCCCGAGGCGATGCGTCAAGAGCTGGGCCTTGGTGATTTCGGTGATGGCTTCCGCCAGTTTCTTCTGTTGCAACTGGAAGCCAGCAATCGGACGGCCAAACTGCTTGCGCTCCTTGGCGTAACGCAAGCCGACATCATAGCAGTCGAGGGCAGCTCCAATGGCGCCCCAAGCGATGCCGTAACGCGCGCTGTCCAAGCAGCTTAGCGGCGCCCCCAAGCCGGAACGGCCAGGCAAAATGTTGGCCTTGGGCACCCGGACGTTGTTGAAAATGAGTTCGCCGGTGTCGGACGCGCGCAAGCTCCACTTTCCCTTCATGGTGGGGGTGCTGAACCCTTCCATGCCGCGCTCGACAATGACACCGTGGATGCGACCTTCCTCATTCTTGGCCCACACCACCGCAAGTTGAGCAAATGGCGAGTTCGAGATCCACATCTTGGCTCCATTGAGGATAACGTGGTCGCCGTCTTCTTTGTAATTGGTGACCATGCCACCCGGGTTGGACCCGTGGTCGGGCTCGGTCAATCCAAAGCAACCCATCCACTCGCCTGTGGCCAATTTGGGCAGGAACTTCTGCTTCTGTTCCTCACTGCCGTACTTCCAAATGGGGTACATCACCAACGAACTCTGCACGGACGCGGTCGAGCGCAATCCGCTGTCGCAGCGCTCCAACTCCTGCATGATCAATCCGTACGCAATTTGATCCAAGCCTGCACCTCCGAACTCCTCAGGGATGTAGGGACCAAACGCCCCGATCTCTCCCATCCCAGGCAACAAGTGCTTTGGGAATTCGCAGCGCTCGGCCGCGTCTTCGATGATGGGGCTGACTTCCTGCTTCACCCAAGCACGGGCGGTGTCACGGATCAACTTGTGCTCCTCGGTGAGGAGCTCGTCCATGTTGTAATAATCGTGGCCTTGGTAGAGGTCTGTACGCATGATCATTGAATTGCAGCTCAAAGATAACCCCTCCGACGCCCTCCTGCTTCAGCCCACGTGGGCTTCGTACCAAGCATCGGTCAACAAGTCACCGGTTTGGTACGCAGCAACCGCCATGGCGTCCACGCGCTCATTCAACGGGTTCCCTGCATGGCCTTTCACCCAATGGAATCGAACCTGATGCCGACGATAAACCCGGAGGAAGCGCTGCCAGAGGTCGGGGTTCTTCTTGTCCTTGTACCCTTTCTTCTCCCAGCCAAACACCCAGCGCTTTTCCACCGCATCCACCACGTATTTGGAATCCGAGTAGACGTCCACCTCGATGCCGTCCCGGGTCAGCGCCTCCAGTCCCACAATCACGGCCAGCAATTCCATGCGGTTGTTGGTCGTCAAGCGAAACCCCTCCGACATTTGCTTGATGTGCTCGCCGTACATGAGCAAGGTGCCGTATCCCCCTGGACCGGGATTGCCGCTCGCCCCACCGTCGGTGTACATGGTGACTTTGGCCATGGCTCAGTTGTGGGATTTCAAATGGGTGTTGTCCCGAACGTCCGTCCCTTGGGCCATCCGAATGAGGCCCTCCAACACCACTGGATAATGAAGATGCTCCAGCTCGAGCACCTTGGTCGCGATGTCTTCAGGCGTGTCCGTGCGTTCCAGGGCGACTTCGCCCTGGAACACGATGTCACCTTCGTCGTAGGCTTCGTTGACCCAGTGGATGGTCGTGCCTGATGTCTCGTCCTTCGCTTTGTGCACCGCACGGTGCACGTGCATTCCGTACATGCCAGTCCCCCCGTGCTTGGGAAGAAGGGCCGGGTGAATGTTCACCATGCGGTGCTCGAACGCAGCGCACACATCGGCCGGGACCCTCAAAAGGAAACCTGCCAGCGCCACCCAATCGATGTTGCGGGTCCGCAACTCGCGCAGGAGCTCTCCTTCAGCCATCGCCGCCTTGGGCAAGTGGCTTTCAGCGACACCTCGCGTTTGGGCACGTTCACGCACCCCTGCCACTTTGCGGTTGGTGCACACCCAAGCCACCTCGGCCACCTCCGACCCAGGGCCTGTGGAGAAGTGGCTCATCAGGGCCTCGGTGTTGGAGCCCGACCCAGAAGCCAAGATGGCAATGCGTGCTTTCGTCACGAGAAAAGATGTTCAGAATGCGAAGTCGCCCAAATCCACAAGGTTCCGCTCGTAGGCTTCAACCTCCGACTCCATGTCGGTCAAGCGGTCCTCCAGCGCCTTGGTGACGTCGGAGGTCGGGTGGAAGTACTTCATGACCCGAACCAAGCGGTCCCCCACCTGCAATGCAAACTGCATCTCGCGATCTGCCGCCACGTAGTATTCGGCATCCAGGGATGTGAAGTACGCGATGTTGTCCTCCTGCATGGCCATGAAATCGTCGCTGATTTCCTGAGCCATTTTCCAAGCTTTCATGCGAGAGACCTCGCTCAAGTTTTTGGTGTTGGGCGCCAACGTGGTGTCGCTTGCAAGCTGCATGTAGGTTTCTGCAACAGGCATCATGACGCGGCTGTACGGCACGTTTTCCTTGGGCATCGCACGCATCAACTCGTCGAGCACTTCCATGGCGCGCTCCGGATCTCGCTCCTTCAACAAGGCCTCAGAGAGGTTGGCCATCTGCAACCTCACATTCGTCACCATGCGACGGTTGTTTTCATCCATGTAGATGCCGTGCTCGACATCGTCCATGTTGCCCCACACCCACTTGTCCATCACGTTGTCGTACATGATGTCGGTGCCAATGGTGCCGAGGATGTTGGGGTTGTCGTTCTTGGGCGACTTGAACGGCACCAGGCGGTACGCCAACCCTTCCAAACGGAAGTGATCTTGCAATCCGAGGTAGCTCTCGGGCCCTGTGGTCACAGCGAAGTAAATCGGACGCTCCCACTGGTTGTTGGCGATCATGTTCAACGCCGCATAGTGGTTTTTCGTCACGTATGACTGGGTGTTGCCATTGCCGTTGGTCAGGGTCCATTGGATTTGGCTCTTCAGCAACTTGGCCTCTTGGGCGCTCACCAATCCAGACGCCACCACCGCCGCCGAATCCACTTGCACCGTAAAGGTGTTGCCCGGAATGTGGAAGTAGCCTTTCTGGCCAGGAAATTGCTGAAGGTTGTTGTCGTCCAACGTGTATTTCATCGCCTCCAAGAGATCAATGGGCGTTGGGTCCCGGTCAATCAAAACCACGTCCCGGGTGCCTTGGCGGTACTTCTCCTCGTCCATCAAAATGGGCAACGGCGCACTCTCGTATGCGCGGCGACGCATTTGGTCGATGTACCAATCGGTGTTGAGCAAACTCAAGTTGCACACCCGGACGTCGGTCCGGATGCCCTCCACTTCTTGGGCGTACCAAAGCGGGAACGTGTCGTTGTCCCCGTTCGTGAACAGCACCGCATTAGGCGCCAGAGAGTTCAGGTAGTTCTTGGCCATGTCGACCCCGGTCCGACGGCGGGCGCGGCTGTGGTCGTCCCAACCCTCCGAAGCCATGAGGAAGGGCACAATGGCGGCGAGCAACGTCAACGCACCGGCTCGAACGGCGCCATCCAGCGACGACTTGCCAAGGCCCCACGACAAGGCGTAAAGCCCTGCGGCCACCACGCCCATGAAGAGCACGCTGAACGACAGCGCGTGACTGCCTGCGGTGAGCATTTCCATGACGTAAAACACAACGCCCATCACCAAGGGCAAGGCCAGTCCCCGCATGTGCGATTGGATTTCAGGTTTCTGCGATGCTTGGTACAGCGCCATCACACCCAAACCGATCCACATCGCAAAGGCGTAGAACGACCCCACGTAAGCGTAGTCACGCTCCCGCGGCTGCAGTGGCGTTTGGTTGAGGTACACCACAATGGCGATGCCTGTCATCAAGAAGAGCATGCCCACCACCGAGGCCCCTTGTGGGTCGCGGAGGGCTTGGAACACCAGGCCGATCAATCCCAAAACCAAAGGCAGGTAAAAGAAATGGTTCAAACCCTTGTTGTCCAGGGCCTCCTGCGTCAACATGTCGCGGTTGCCGAGGCGTTCGGCATCGATGAAGTTGACGCCGCTGAGCCAGTTCCCGTCCATGAACGAACCGTGGCCCTGCACGTCGTTTTGCTTGCCAATGAAATTCCAGAAAAAATACCGGAAATACATCCAACCCATTTGGTAATCACTGAAGTACGTCAGGTTCTCCCCTTGGGTGGGCATCAGCTCCTCCAGGGTGTTGTTGAGCCTGCCCTCAGCCTGGAGCGCTGTCCGGATGTCGTCTTGGTTCCGAGTTTGGTTTGCACGCTGGGTCAGGCGGCGCAAGGCGTCTTCGTCCGCGCGCTTCTGTTGGTCCAGCCTGCGCACATACGCCGAGCCGTAATCGAGACCCGACTCCAGCTGGTCTACAAAATACGTGGCCAAGCTTGAACGCATCTGCGCGTTGTTGAGAGGGGCGGCATTCATTTGCCCGGTCTCGGGGTTGCGAACGAGCAACGCGTTCTTGGATTGCACACCAAAGTTTTGGTCAAACCGCAATCCGTAGTCGGCAAACAGGCGTCGCAACACGCGCTCCAATTCCGGCTTCTCAAGCTGGCCTGATAAAATCTCCTCTTCCAGGTGGGCCAAGAACTGCGCTCGGTTCATCGCCCCGTTCACCAGAGGGCTGACGTACGAGGTGGTCGCGTTGAAGCCCTTGTAGTTGCTCCACCGCTTGTACTCCTTGATGTGGCTCGCCGTCGAGCTGTACATCCGCGGGAACACCATGGTGTAGTCAGGGTTGTAGTTGGGCTTCGTACCGCGCTTTTCGCCACTGTCCACGTATTCCTCCACCACGTAGTACTTCTCGCCCTCGTTGGCCTCCACGAATTG
>DKNS01000169.1:14341-14928 GCA_002469765.1 Flavobacteriales bacterium UBA7382
ACCCAGGTCGGCTTGCCATCGAGGTAAGGCTTGTCCAAGTTTGTGGGGCTGTCCCAAAACTGACCGGTCGACAATGGCCGGTCGCCGTACTGCTCGCGGCTGAGGTAACTCAGCAGCGCAAACAAGTTCTGGGGGTCGTTTTCGTCCATCGGTGGGTTGGCCGCAGATCGAATCATGATTGTGGCGAACGAGCTGTACCCAAGAAGCACCATGGCCATGCCCAAGGTGAGGGTGTTGACGGCCCACCATCCTTTTTGGCGGGAAACCACCAAGAGCCCCACAATCAAGGCCACAAGCAACACCAGGTAAACCAGTGCCCCAGAGTTGAAGCCCATGCCAAGGTCGTTGACGAAGAACATTTCAAAGCTACCCGCCAACTGCACCGCACCCTTGATGAGCGCTTCCTGCACAAAGCCAAGCAAGGCGATGGACACTGCACCTGTGATGGCCAAGCCCTTCCACGAGAACTTGTATTTGCGGAAATAGTACACCATCGCGATGGCTGGGATGGCCAGCAGGTTGAGCAGGTGTACCCCGATGGACAGCCCCATCAAATAGGCAATCAAGATGATCCACTTCGTCGAGTC
>DKNS01000084.1:0-12968 GCA_002469765.1 Flavobacteriales bacterium UBA7382
CAG
Organism: Flavobacteriales bacterium UBA7382; assembly: GCA_002469765.1. Lineage (GTDB taxonomy): Bacteria > Bacteroidota > Bacteroidia > Flavobacteriales_D > Sanyastnellaceae > UBA11663. The sequence continues at coordinate 4 of DKNS01000084.1, forward strand.
GGCCCACCTCAACGCTCTCTGACATGGTCACCTGGCAACCGTTCACGTCTTGTGCAATCACGGTGTAGGTTCCTCCAGACACTGTCAAAGGACTCGGTCCAAAGTTCATGCCATCCACAGAGAATTCGATGGTGGCAGGGGCGTTGCCTCCAAGTCCCACCAAGAAAATGCCTCCATCCTCAATGTCCGCGCAAGTGGCGTCCAAAATGCCGGTGCCTGAAGTGGACAAACTCACGCTTATGGGTGTCGGGCTTGTGATGGCGATGCTGTTGCTGGACTGCTGGATGCATCCGTTGCCGTCTGTGGCCCACACCGACACAGTTTGACCCGGGGCCAAGCCTGTCCATGTGGTTTCCATCGTGGTGTTCTCGGGGTCAATGGACAGGAAGTAGGTGAAATCGCCGGTGCCGCCCGTGGCCGAGGCCACCGACAGCTCAGCATCTTCTTCTCCTGCGCACGACACGGGTGCCGTCAATTCCACAACGACTTCAATCTGCTCGGTCACAGGAACCACGACCTCCAGACTGTCACGGCAACCCGCAGCGTCTTCCACAAAGGCCATGTAGGCGCCTGACATCAAGTTGCCAAAGTTGCCGAAGTTCAAGCCTTGCTGGCTTCCAATGCTGTCCAAATAAAAGTAGTCCGCACCTTGCGCTCCCATCGCTTCAACGGCAATGCCCGCATCCGCGTCTCCGTGACAACTTGGCGAAGTGACATTGGTCACAGACAAGTCCACAGCGCAAGGCAGCACACAAGAAAAGTCGTCGATGGTGGCCGCAGGATCGTAAGTACCTTCTCCCTCCTCGTTGCCTGTGGCTGCAGGGTTGGTGCATCCAAACACGTCTGAGGCGTTCGACGAGAACATCAGTGTCTGCTTCATTTCAGCGTCCTGGTCCCCTGCCGGGAACACTTGCATGTTGAATACGCCGTAAACGTCACCAGTGCTTGTCAATTGGGCAAGCAACACCCGGTTGTCCGAACCGCCAAACGCCAAGTCTTCCATGGCGCAAGTTTCAAGGTCTGTGATGCACTGGAGCAAATTGAACCAAGAACCGCCAATGGGGTCATTGACCACGAATCCATCACCTGCACTGAAAGCCGAAAATGCATCTGCAAGGGTGGATGGGGTGTTCTGAACAGAAGTCCCCTCATCGGAATTGGAGATGCCTATGGTCACCCAGCTGTCGTACTCCATCTGTGGGATGAAATCGAAAAGCGCTGGCACCACATTTTGGGCAAAATTACCTGCGGCCGCTTCTTGGAAGAACGTGCCATCTGTGTCCAGCATCAAGGGCGAGTCTTGGTTGCCGTAGACCGCTGAGATGAAATCGGTGTTTGACGTCACATCGGCGTAAATGCGGTATGTGGTATGACCTGCAAGCGCAGGGTTTGTTAAGCCGTCGTGCTCCACCACGGTCTCTACAGAGAGACCAGTGATTTGGGCGGTGGCGAGAACTGCAGTTCCCATGGCCATCGCAAGGGTGTACAATCGCTTCATGAAGAAGGTTTAGGTTGTGAATCGGTTTGCCGCAAATATACACGGCCACTCTCCCGGGCAACGCGAAGTTTTCATCAACATGCACCTTCCTTTGAACAACGCAAGACAAGACCAGGCAGCCTGTGGAAGGGGCATAAAAAAAGCCCAGACCGAAGCCCAGGCTTTCTTAAGAAGAGACCTGTGTCTTACTTGATCACCAAGCGATGCGCGATGCGTGCGCCGTCTTGCACCACCACCACGTGGTAGAAACCATCATGCAAGCCTTCGAGAGACAACTCGATTTGACCGTTCAAAACAAGGTTGTTCCACACACGTGCTGCGCGTCCCTGGACGTCCACAACACTTACGTGGGCAGCACCCGACAATCCAGCCACGACCACGCGATCTTCTGCAGGGTTGGGGAACAACATCAAGGCAGGGGTCAAATCTGGGACAAACGCGTCGCTGCCTTCGCAGTCCGAGCAAGTGTTGAAGCATACCACGTCGAGCACCTCGTCCACGCCAGAACGCACGTGACGGCGATTGAAGCCGCCAAAACCGTTGTCCACACCGCATCCTGCCAGGGTCCAGTTTGTCGTGTCGCCGTCCATAACAAACACACCTGACTCCTCAATCCAAGCCGCACCGGTGGGGTGGCCAATGCTGTACTTGTAGTCGATGTTGGCGCCTCCGGAAATGTTCTCGGTGTGCTCCCACACGCCGTCGCCATCTGCGTCGGTCATCTCAATTGCACCGCCTTGCCAGCCTGTAAATCCACCCCACACATGAACGGCTTGGTCAGGGGTCAGTTCCTGCTCGGCCATGTTCACGCGGAACGTAATGTTGGCTGGATCAGGGTCTGGGGTGCACGACTCCCCAGGGCACGTATTGAAACATGCAGTGTAGGTGTTGTTCATGTCGTCAAACGTCGCGATGCGATTGCCGCCGTTGTTGCAGCCAGAGCCTTCCATATTTTCTTCGTTGCCGTCCCAGGCATTGCTGTTGATGAACTTGAATTCGTGGGTGCCTGGAGGCACTTCCAACGACACGCTCCATGTGCCGTCGCCGTTGTCTGCCAAGGGCGTTCCAGCAGGATCCCATCCTTGAAACGAACCAGCCAAATGCACGCCTTCAGGTGACACACTGGACACCACCGTCATGTCCAAATTGAAGGTGACCACCAAAGGAGCCACACAGGCGGTGCACGAGCCGTAGCAGTAAGCTGCGCCTGTGGCGTCCGCCGCAAGTAAAATGTTCTCGCTGTCTAGCATCAACACACGGTTGCCGGATGCGTTTCCGCACTCCCCATCGATCAACTCATTGGGGTCGGCCCAAGTGTTGCCATTGATGAACTTGAACTGGATTTCAGACATGCCGGTGGCGTCGAAGGACTGAACCGTTTCGTACACCATGTCGCCGTCGGGGTCCATCATTTCAGTCCCAGCCGGATCCCAGTCTTGGAACTCACCCGCCACGTGGACGCCGAAAGGCGACACTTCTTCGTCGCTCATGTCCACGCGGAAACGCACGGTGGTCATGCCACAAGCGCCGCAGCTGTTGTAGCACACCGTGGAGGCCACATCGCCCATGGCGCCATCCACCGTGAATTGGCGGTTCCCTTCGAACGCGCAAGCACTGGGAATGCCCTCGTCAGAGCCCCATGCGTTGCCGTTGATGAACTTGTATTGGTAGGTCGCTGCAGTGTCCGACGAAAAGCTGTACGACCACGTGCCGTCCATGTTGTCCGTCATGGGGGTGGAACCAGGATCCCAACCTTGGAAGTTGCCTGCCACGTGGACGCCGTCTGCGCTCACCATTTCATTGGTCATGTCGACTGTGAGGGTCACCATGGTTTGGGCCCAGGCTGCCGAGCCGAGAAGAGCCACAGCGACAAGAGAGAAAAATTGTTTCATCGTGTAACGTTAGATGGTTTGGTGTAAAAAAGACACTTTCGACAAATCTAGGGGGAAGGGGCCCGACATTCGTCCCCCACAGAATCCGATTATTTCAAAATCATGAACAACGCTGTCCACAACACTGCATGCCTTTTGGCCATGATTCTGAGCACCTTGACGTCGGTCGCCCAATCCGGACATGTAGACCCTCCTGGGTGGTGGGGCGATTTGGAGGAGGGCAGGGTCGAAGTCTTGGTCTCTCACCCTGACCTTGGTGTCCCCCGGGATGTGGAAGCACCCAACTCAGACGTGTCTCTCCTGGACTGGCACCCTTCCACGCTTCCTGGCCACGCCTGGGTTGAATTGGACGTGTCTGGGGTCCAAAATGCTGGGGAAGTCACCTTGAAAATTTTGCCTGAACGTGGCCGTTGGAAGTCGTTTCCTTTTCAAGTGGTGCCCTCCCTGCCGGACAACAGACTTGACCGTTGGGAAGAAGCTCCCACCATGTACCTCATCATGCCGGACCGATTTGCCAATGGTGACCCGTCCAACGACGACGTCGATGGACAACTGGAGCGCGGCATCGACCGCGCAGAGATGTACGCCCGTCACGGAGGTGATCTGGCGGGGGTTGAATCAAAGCTGGATTACCTCGCCGACCTCGGCTTGGGCGCCGTGTGGATGACGCCGGTGGTGGCCAACGATTTGGCCAGAACGTCTTACCACGGGTATGCATGCACGGACAGCTACCGGGTGGACCCCCGACTAGGCACTTTGGAGGAATACAAAAGCCTCACAGCCGCCGCGCACGAGCGAGGGATTCGGATCGTACATGACTGGGTGCCCAACCACTGGGGCAATCTCCACCGCCTCCTGACGCATCCTGTGGACAGCGCGTGGGTGCACAACTGGGACGGCGGGTTCAGCGATGAGAAACGCACCAACTACAGAAGCGGTGTCGTGCTGGACCCGCATGGCCAAACCCCAGATGTGGACGCCTTCAACGATGGCTGGTTCGACCGCATGATGCCCGACATGAACCAAGCGAACGAGGACCTGCAACATTACATGGGCACCAACATCTTGTGGTGGATGGCAGAAGTGGGCATCGACGGCTTGCGCATCGACACGTACACCTATGGTCAGCAGGACGCCATGGCCGCCATGACCAAGCGGGTGTCCGAGGCTTTCCCCCACAGTTTCATGTTTGCAGAAGCATGGGTGTATGGTTCAGCCAAACAAGCGGCCCTCGTGGAGGGAAGTGGCTTCGGCTGGGGGCCGACCACGGGACTCGACGGCGCAGTGGATTTCGCCTGGCACTTTGCCATGCAAGAAGCCATGGAACATGGTGAAGGTTGGGAACACGGAATCGGCAAGGTCTATGAAGTCCTGGCCGAAGATTTCCTCTACAAAGACCCTGCGCGGCTGGTGACGTTTCTGGACAACCACGACACCCACCGCTGGATTGCAAAAGCCGGCGACGATGACAAAGCCAAAGCAGGACTCGCGATGCTCTTGATGGGACGAGGCACACCTTGCTTGTATTACGGCACTGAGCTCGGGTTCGACACCCGTTGCGAGCCCGACGGCAAAGTGCGCCAAGACTTCCCCGGCGGGTGGGAAGGGGACGATCGCAATGCGTTTTCTAAAGAGGAGCGAACACCTCAAGAAGCCGAGTGGTTCAATCACGTTCACGGCCTGTTGTCCCTTCGCACATCTTTCCCTCGAGCCTTCCAAGGTGGCCTCGTGCACTTTTTCCCAAAACGGGGCGTCTACGGCTTCAGTCGAGAGCAAGAGGACGTGCGCATTGTCACCCTGGTCAACGCTGCCAGCGAAACGAGACCGTTGCCATGGGCCAACCTCGAGCCCTGGGTTCAAGGCGCCGTCGCGATGGAACGGTTGCAGCCCGACGGCACGCTGTCTGCCGGGGTGCTGACGCCGGAGGACACCCTCGGTGCTTGGTCACATCAAGTTTGGGTGATTCACCGCTGAACAGTGCTGCATCGAGGTCAGCCCTTCGCCGGCGCTTTGCGGCGTTCCAGCACCTCTCGCCATTCCTGGGGCACGGAAGTGGTTCGCTTCTGGCGGTGATCAAAACACACCAACACCGTTTTGGCTTTCGCCACTGGGCGACCCTGACACGACATGGTGTAATGCACGTCCATGCTCTTGGTTCCGACGTTGCCTGCGACACACGACACCTCCAACATGTCCCCAAGATGAACGGGGCTGAGGTAGTCGATGGTGTGGTGCGCGACGAGCACACCAATTTTCGTCCAGTCCCAAGAGCCCCCCTCCATGGCTTGACTCCACCAGTGAATTCTGGCTTGCTCCATGTAGACCAAATACTTCGCGTTGTGAACAATGCCGTACGCATCCACGTCTGAAAAACGGATTTCTGGGAAGTAAGGCTTGATGTCGTTCATGCCGCGAAGGTATTGTGGGGGTTGCGCTTCTATTTTTGCGTCATGGGAAGAATTCCTAGACACCTTCACATGTTGTTGCATTTCTGCGCGCTGGGAGTGGCCGGTGTGGGCCTGATTCAACTGTCTTCTGCGGTGGCGCCATGGGTGTGTTTGATTGCCCATGCCATGGGCGCCCTCACACACCTGCCAGAATCCAACCCCAACCGCGACGTGGAATTCTTGGGCATTGTTCGCGTGAGCCTGGGTGTCGTGGCATGCCTCGTGTCCGCAGGACAACATTGGGTCGTGGGAGTGACAGGGGTGGGCTATGTTGTGCTCGCGGTCAGCGTGTTGCTCCTCGAAATTGTACGTCCGAAGCCAGAACAGAAGACTTGATTTCGGCTGCAACGCCCCGTTTCACAAGGTTTTTGTCCGTTTTTCTCGGGCTTATCAACACAAAAGGAGGGGTTGTTCACAAAATGCCCCATGAGCCGCCACATCCCCTTCCAACACTGGGATTGCGCCTCTACATTTGGCCACGACACTGTTTTATTCATTTCAAAAACCATTCTCATGAACAAGTCTGAATTGGTCGATGCCATCGCCTCTGGCGCTGGACTCTCTAAGGCCGACGCTGCTCGCGCCCTCGACGCCACAACAGGTGCCATCCACGGCGCTCTGAAGTCCGGTGACCGCGTGTCACTCGTTGGCTTTGGTTCTTTCTCTGTGAGCAAGCGCGCTGCACGCACTGGCCGCAACCCACAGACCGGCGCTGAAATCCAGATCGCTGCCAAGAACGTTGTGAAGTTCAAGGCTGGCGCTGGCTTGAAAGTCTGATCGGCAAGCACACCTTTTGGAAGTCCTTTCACCTTTGGTGAAGGGACTTTCTTTTTGGTCCAAATTTGCGCGAGTGCCTTACCCCACGCCCACGCCCGATCAAGTCGCCCACGCCCACGCGTGCATGAATGTGCTGCGCCCCCTCTTGACCGAAGCCCGATTGGGCCACATTGAGCGTGTGTCCGCAGGACGCACGAGGCACATTTCTATGGTGCTTGAAAATGTATACCAAAGCAGAAATGCCAGCGCTGTGATGCGAAGTGCCGAAGGCTTTGGGCTGCTCGACGTGCACCTCATCGAAAACGAGAACGCCTGGTCCAGGAACAAAGGGGTGGCCAAAGGCGCATCCCAATGGCTTCAGCTCCACCGGCACCTCGGCGAGGACAACGCGAAGCAAGCGTGCGTGGACCGAATCAAGTCACACGGACATCGGTTGGTGGTCACCTCACCCCATGCCTCGGGACACACGCCGGAGACATTGCCCCTTGACAAACCCGTGGCTCTGGTGATGGGGACCGAGTTCTCCGGCGCTTCCGACTTCATGATGGAACAGGCCGATGCGTTCGTCGAGATTCCCATGCACGGATTCACAGAGAGCTTCAACATCAGCGTGGCCGCGGCCATACTCATGCACCAACTCACCCAGCGGTTGCGCGCCTCAGACACCTCGTGGTCTTTGCATCCAGACGAATTGGCCGTGCTGCGTGCCGAATGGATGTTCAAATCCGTCCGACACGCCTCCGGCATCCTTGCCCGGGAAGGATTGACCCCACCTGCGACACTCCTGTCCAACCTGTGAGCGCCTCTCCCCTGTCCATCCGACCTCGCGATCTGCTCCGCATCGCCGTGCCCATTTCACTCGGAAGCTTGGTGCAATTTTTCGTGGTGCTGACAGACAACTTTTTCCTCAGCCGAGCTGGTGAATTGGAATTGAATGCCGCAGGCAATGCCGCGCTTGTTTACCTCACCTTCGTCATGGTCCTCACCGGTGGCAGCATGGGCATCCAAATCTTGGTCGCCCGGCATCAAGGGGCTGGCCAATCGAACCGCATGGCTTTGGCGTCGCGCACCGGAAGGGTCGCTTTGGTGGCCCTCGGCTTGCTGTTGACCGCCATCGTGTTGGGCATCAATTCATTTGGTGGCTGGGAACCGTTGATGGCCAACCGCGACGTCCAAGACTTGTTCACCCCCTTCCTGGCCGTCCGGGGCTGGGGCCTGGTTCCTTGCGCCCTCCTCATGGCGTTGGAAGCGGATTGGATCGGGCAGGCCAAAACCAAGCCCCTCCTCCCCCTTGCCCTGACCATGGCCGGGATCAACATCGTCCTGGATGCGTTTTGGGTGGAAGGCCTGTGGGGTGGGCCCAAACTCGGCGCCCAAGGAGCTGCTCAAGCCTCCCTCATCTCGGAGACCACAGGGGCAATCCTGGCATGGGTCATCGCACGGTTCCACATGCATCCGGACTCGTTCGTGGGACGGGATGGGTTGTGCCGGAACACCCTTCGACAATGGTGGCGTTTGGCCATGCCCGTCATGGCACAGTTTGGCCTGACCATTTCCACATGGGCCAGCTTCTTTTTCTTCGTCGAGCGCGTGGGCATGATGGAACTTAAGGTCAGCCATCTCACGCGCAACGCATTCATGCTCGCCTTTGTGGTCTGCACAGGCTTGGGCCAAACCACACGAACCGTCGTCTCGACGTTGATTGGCGAAGGACGACAACGCGACCTCCCCCGGGCCTTGTTCACCCTTGTGGGGTTGAGCTACCTTGGGGTTTGGTGTTTGACCCACGGTTACGTGGCTTACCCAAGGTGGATTTCGGGGCACTTCTTCGACCCGACTTTGGACCCTGAAGGGCACGCGGCCATGGCCAAGACGTTGAGCACCGCGTGGATTGCCATCCAATGCTATGTCTTGAGCGCCATCGCCACTGCCGTGCTGCAAGGAGCGGGGTTCACAAAGCACGCGTTCTGGATTGAACTCACGAGCGTCTCCATTTACATTGTGTTGGCTTACGTTTTGGCCTTGCAATGGCGGTCACCCATTCACATCATATGGCGGGCCGATTGGGTGTATTTCGGCGGAATCCTGTTGGGCTCGGCGGCCTGTCTGAAATACGTTCGATGGCGTGAAGGGCACGCTTCGTTGCGCGATTCTTGACAGGGTTGTTGGACCTTTGCACGGCATGACACATTCCTCTCAGCCCCTGCGCATCGTTTTTATGGGTACGCCCGGTTTCGCCGCCACCTGCTTGGAACGGTTGTTGGAATCTCCCCACCAGATCGTTGGCATCGTGACCGCCCCGGACAGGCCCGCAGGCCGAGGGCGTTCGCTGCGATCCTCCGAAGTGAAGGTGGTGGCGGAAAAGCACGGGCTTCCATTGGCCCAGCCAGAAAAGTTGAAGTCATCCGAATTCCTGGCCACGATCGAAACATGGGCTCCTGACTTGGGGGTGGTCGTCGCGTTCCGCATGTTGCCGGAGGTGGTTTGGAACTTTCCTCGTTTGGGCACCGTCAACCTTCATGGGTCCCTGTTGCCACAATACCGGGGAGCCGCCCCCATTCATTGGGCTGTCCTCAACGGAGAATCGGTGTCAGGAGCCACCACCTTTTTGCTTCAACACAAAATCGACACTGGGCATGTGCTCGGTCGCGTGGAAGTCCCCATTGGCCCGGACGACACCACAGGAGAATTGCATGACCGCATTTTGGACGCTGGCAAGAACCTCCTAGTGGAAAGCGTCGATGCCTTGGCTTCCGGAGTTGCCAAAGCCATTTCTCAGCAATCCCTGTTGCCCGAAGGCGACACGCTTAAGGAGGCCCCCAAATTGTTCAAGGAGCATGGCCGCATCGATTGGGGAAAGTCAGCCCAGGACGTCCACAACCTCGTCCGAGGACTGAATCCCTTCCCTGGCGCTTGGACCACGATGCCAGACGGCTCCACGCTGCGCATCCACCAATCGCACATGTCGGGCGCAGATTTTGGCGGACAGCCTGGCACAGTTCACCTGAGCAAGGACCAACTTTCCGTCCAATGCGGAGAAGGCGCCATCGCAATCCTCCGATTGCAACCTCAGGGGAAGCCCACAATGGATGTCAAGCCATTCTTGAATGGCCTGCGGTCACCGCTTCGTATTTTGGGATCATGAACAAGTTGCACCACGCTTGGATGGCCGGGACTTTGGCATGGCTCTCCGCATCTCTATCCATGGCCCAGGAATTGGTGCCTGCATTGGGGCCAGCGTTCTTAGAAGACGAGGTGGCCACCGTTCGCCTGACCGTCAGCGACGACGATTGGGCGTTCATCTTGGACCCTGACAACGCTTACAGCAACCAAGAGTGGCCTGCGACTTTTGTCTACGAGAGCTCAGCCGGCAGCGACACGGTCGAGAACGTGGGCGTGCGGCTGCGAGGCAACACGTCTCGTGAAGCGGCCAAGAAAAGCTTCAAGGTGAGCTTCAACACGTTCACACAAGGGGCGAGCTGGAATGGATTGGAAAAGCTCAACCTCAACGGAAACCACAACGACCCGTCCATGTTGCGTGCCCGTATGGTGTGGGAATTTATGCGTGCCCAAGGCCATGTTGCCCCGCGTGTGAGTCATGTGCGCGTCTATGTCAACGGAGAGTACCGAGGGCTGTACATCAACGTGGAGCACGTGGACGAAGAATTCATTCAAAAACGCTTCAAACACAACGACGGTAACCTTTGGAAGTGCACTTACCCGAGTGATTTGGCGTACCTCGGCGAAGACCCAGAAGCGTACAAATTCACCCCATCATGGTCCAATCAAAGGGTGTACGAGCTCAAGACCAACACCGTGGAGGACGATTACAGCGCCATTGCCGAATTGTGTTCTGTGATCGGGACTGTGCCCGACGACGAGTTTGAGTGTGAGCTCGAGGCCATTTTCGACGTGGACGCCTTTTTGAAGACCGCCGCGATGGAAATCCTCGTGGGCCATTGGGACAACTACATTGGCAACCACAACAACTACTACCTATACGAACGTCCGACCGACGGACGCTTGATGATGATCTCGTACGACGTCGACAACACCCTTGGCATCGAATGGGGCAGCAGTTGGGCCACACACAACGTTTACCAATGGAATCAGTGGGGCGAGAGACCGCTGTATGAACGGGTGATGGGCATCGAACAATACCGCACCCGACTGGGGTGGTATGTGCGCGAAATCCTCGACAACGGCTTCAATGGGTCTGCTTGGTTGCAACATGGCACCACATTGCGAACCCTGTGCACCTCAGCCGCGCTCGAAGACGTCTTTCGCACTTACGACTACGGATTCAACGACAACGCTTTTTTGGATTGCCTGACCGGAAGCTGGGGAGGACACGTGACCCAAGGCATCGCCTCGTATGTCAACACGCGCGCCTCGTCTGCCTATGGACAAACCGGCGACGCTCAATCCCCTCGCGACATTCAATCCTGGGTGTACACGCCAGTGGTGGACGACACCCTGCGTGTCAAAGCTGAGGTGGCTGGCACTCCCATGTCGGTCGAAGCCCATGTCAGTTTGGACGGTGGTCCTTTTGTGACGTACCCCATGCTGGACGACGGCATAAGCGGAGACGGAGAATCAGGTGACACACGATATGGGATTCGGCTGGGCTTCCCAGATGCGGACCAAGTGTCTTGGTACACCTCCGCCACCTACATCGACGGCGCGCAGCCCACAGATCCCTGTGTGCCGTCTTCAGCGTGGATCAGCCATGCGTCGGACATTCCTTTCAAATTGAACGAATTGATGGCCTTGAACAACAGCTTCATCACGGACGAAGTTGGAGGGTTTGCCGACTGGGTGGAAATCGCAAATGTGAGTGAGTCGTTCGCGAATCCTGAAGGCCTCGCTTTGACCGACAAACGCTCCAGACCAGATGCGTACGTCTTCCCGGCATTCACAATTGACCCTGGCGATCACCGGGTGGTATGGTGTGACAACGATCTGGACGATGGTCCCTTGCACGCGCCTTTCAACCTCGACGCCGAACAAGACAACTTGATCCTCTCTGTCTGGGACGAATTTGGGTGGCGGTGTGTCGATCACATTGAATGGGAGAATGAACCTCTGCCCAATTCCAGCCTGGGCCGTGTGACCGACGGCGCCGAGGAGTGGGTGACCTTCGTGTCAGGGACCACAACCCCTCCCACACCGAACGCGCCCAACGCAGGACCAAATGCAGCGGGCTGTCCCGAGGATTTGGATGGCGATTTGTTGGTCGGGGTGTCCGACGTGTTGATGGTCCTTGGAGAGTTTGGCTGCACCCAAGGATGCGACGCGGGAGACATTGATGGCGACGGAGTGGTCGCGGTAGGAGACGTTCTCGCGATCCTCAGTTCGTTTGGCGAGGTGTGCTGATGGCCTTCGAAGCCTCGCGCCTGATCAATTGTAAACTTCCAGCATCAATTCGAGGATGTCCTTGGCACTCGCTGTGATCGGCGTGCCAGGTCCAAAAACGCCAACCACCCCGTGGTTGTAAAGGGCGTCGTGATCACCTGGAGGGATGACGCCGCCTGCCACCACAAGAATGTCTGGCCTTCCTGCCTCTTTCAACGCCTGGATCAGGCCAGGAACCAAGGTGAGGTGACCTGCCGCCAACGTGCTGACGCCCACCAAGTGCACGTCGTTTTCCATGGCTTGGCGGGCCACTTCTTCTGGGGTAGAAAACAACGGCCCCAGGTCCACGTCAAAGCCCAAATCCGCAAAGGACGACGCGACGACCTTGGCGCCCCGATCGTGGCCGTCTTGGCCCATCTTCGCCACCAAAATACGCGGCCGACGTCCGGCCAAAGACGCAAATGCATCGCTCATTTCGCGGACTTCATCGTAGGCTTCCGATCCTTCCATTGCCCGTGAAAATACACCTGAGACACGACGGTCGGCAGGCAAAAACCGGTCAAAAACCACTTCAAGCGCAGCGCTGATTTCGCCCAGCGTCGCCCTTGCACGTGCAGCATCGACTGAGGCCTCAAGCAAGTTTCCGCTGTGTTGAGCGGCTTTTGTCAATTGAGCCAATGCGGCATCCACCTGCACTTGGTCTCGCGCATCCTTCAACACAGTCAATCCCTCCAGCTGTTGCCGCTGCACTTCTTCTTGGTCCACCACCAACACCTCCATGTCGTCTTCACCATCCACAGCAAAGAGGTTGACGCCGATGATCTTGTCACGACCCCGGTCAATGTTGGCTTGCTTTTCGGCGGCCGCCTCTTCAATGCGCAACTTGGGAAGTCCTTCGTCAATCGCTTTGGCCATGCCCCCTTTGCCCTCAATTTCTGCCATCAGCTTCTCAGCCTCCTCCATCATCTCAGCCGTCAAGGCCTCCACAACATGGCT
>DKNS01000084.1:13366-28673 GCA_002469765.1 Flavobacteriales bacterium UBA7382
ATGCGGGCAGACATGTCCGTGGGCAAAGCGATGGCCTCGTCCAAGGAATTGGTGTGCAGCGATTGGGTGCCCCCCATCGTGGCCGACAGGGCTTCAATGGCGGTGCGCGCCACGTTGTTCCAGGGGTCTTGGGCCGTCAGCGACCACCCAGAAGTTTGGGTGTGGGTTCGGAGCATTTGACCTTTGGCGCTGGAGCCAAACTCACCCTTCATCCGATCTGCCCACAGCACGCGGCCTGCACGCATCTTGGCAATTTCCTTCAGGTGGGCCATGCCGTTGGCCCAGAAGAAGCTAAGGCGGGGCGCGAAGGCGTCCACATCCAAGCCAGCCTCGACTCCGGTTTTCACGTACTCGAAGCCGTCGGCCAAAGTGTAAGCCAGCTCAATTTCTTGCGTGGCACCCGCCTCTTGCATGTGGTACCCGCTGATGCTGATGGAATTGAATCGGGGCATGTGCTTGGCCGTGTAGGCAAAAATGTCACTGATGATACGCATCGACGGCGCAGGCGGATAGATGAACGTGTTCCGCACCATGAATTCCTTGAGAATGTCGTTCTGAATGGTGCCGGTCAATTGATCCCGGCTCACCCCTTGTTCCTCAGCCGCCACTATGTAGAATGCCAAAATGGGCAACACCGCCCCATTCATGGTCATGCTGACGCTCATCTGGTCCAGTGGGATACCCTCGAAGAGCCGCTTCATGTCCTCGACGCTGTCGATGGCCACACCTGCTTTGCCCACGTCTCCTTGAACGCGGGGGTGGTCGCTGTCGTAACCCCGGTGGGTGGCCAAATCAAATGCCACACTCAATCCCTTTTGTCCTGCCGCCAAATTTCTGCGGTAAAAGGCGTTGCTTTCCTCTGCCGTTGAAAATCCTGCGTACTGCCTCACAGTCCATGGACGAACGGCGTACATCGTGGAATACGGTCCGCCGAGGTAAGGAGAAACTCCGGGCCCAAACAGTTCGTGCGGGTGCCGGTCACGGCGCTCATCCCCTTGGCAAGTCAGTGCATCGGGCCAGGCCTTGACATCCAAGGGCGCACGACCCTGCCTTTCCGCGGGATGATCCAAAGGGTAGAACCTCGCGTCCGCGTTTTGCCGCCATGGCTTCGAGCCTCGGCTCATGTCCGTAGACACATACCATGGTCGCGCCAAATGGGCGCGTTGTCCTTCCAACGTCCATTGACGAATGATGTCTTCGCAAGCCCTCCACCCTCCAGCTGCTTCAAGCGCTTCAAAACGCGTCCAAGCCTGTTCCGCCAACTGTCGGGTCAACGCTTCCACGGCATGGCTGCCCTTCATAGCGTCAGCATGTGCGCCCAAACCGGCCTCCTCCCGCAACACATGTTGGATGTTCCTGGCCCAGCGCAATGCCCGCGCGTGCTCTTCGTCTCGGATGCCAAGAGCTTCCTTGGATCTGACGTCGTGGGGACGGACTTCCAACCCGTCCACACCGCCCACCACGGACGCGTAAGCCGCAACGGTGTTGGACAACAACGCGTCCCGACCGCCGTCCGCATGGAGCCCCAACGTGGACGTTTGGGCTTCAAGGCGAAGCGCCCCAGCCTCAGGACATCCCATGTCGCTCAACAAGCGATGCCACACGGCACGGGCGGCGCGGGCCAGTGCGATGCTGGACAACACGTCGGTGTCCATCGCCACCCTCATTGTCGCGTGTCTGGCGGCATTCTCTAGTGACCATCCGTGGTCTAGCAGGACGTTCAATCCAGCCTTGGCTGCACTGACCATGGCACCCAAGGCGTCCACGGGCAACATGCCACGGTCTTGCCACTTGGCGGCGTCCACACCCCACACTTGGAAGGCAGGCATGGCCGCATGCCACGCTTCGGCGTGAAGCGCCATGGCCTCAACGTCAAAGGAGCAGGATCGCCCTACATCCCAGGTGCTCGAACCTTGTACATCCATGCCTTTGGCCCATGACACAACTGCTCGAAGGGCGCCAACGGTGTCGTATCCATCCACGTGAAGCGCCACCATCTCCGGGTGTACCTCCTTGAGCAAGTCCCTGAGCTGTTGCCCGTCCACGCCTTGTGCGGAGGTGCGGATGCCCTCCACGCCGTGCATCAGCCCTTGCATCAATGGACCATTGACGCCGAATTCTTGCTGGATCTCCCACCCCGCCTGGGTGCCCGGGAATCTCAACGACGGAGCTGGATTCACCACGACCTGGGGGATGGTCAGCCCATCCCATCTCACTTGGCCTGTCAGATCTTCTTGCCCTCTTGCGCTACGCAACCAAGCCTCGGTTGTCCACGGAGAAAATTGCCCAGTGTTCATGCCTTCGAAATTAAGGTGATTAGGTTTGCAGCATGAGCCTTCGACCTTGCTTGTTTTTGGACCGAGATGGGGTGATCAACCACGACCCCGGAGACTACACCAAAAACCTCTCTGAATTCACCATCCTACCTACGGTCATGGAAGCCTTGACCCTGGCGCGGAAGGCCGGTTTCGAAGTGGTGCTCATCACCAACCAAGGTGGCCTGGCAAAGGAGCTGTACTCGCACGACAATGTCGCAGAGATTCACGCCCATCTGACCCGCGTCTGCGAAAAGAACGGGACTCCGATTTTGGACATTTTCTACAGTCCACATCATCCGTCCACAGGAAAGTCTTTGAGCCGGAAGCCTGGGAGTTTGATGGTGGAACGGGCCTGCGCCAAACACCAACTCGACCCATTGCGTTCCTGGATGGTCGGAGACAAACAACGCGACTTGGACGCGGCATCGCCGGTGGGGGTTCGCGGCGTGCTCATTGAGCCCAACGCCCCTTTGCTCGAAGCCGTGAACTTCATCCTGACCCAACCGTCTCAAGGTTGACCTCACCCCTATCTTGGGCACATGCTGCTGAACGGCCACATTCTCGGTAAACAAGACACCCCCAAAGCCTTCGCCAACCGAGGGTTTCTCTTGGCGGATGGGGTGTTTGAATCGATGCGATTGACCGACAACCACGTGCCCTTTTTGGGACTGCACGTCGCCCGACTGCATGCGGCACTGGAGGCGCATGGCATGGGGGTGCCAGAAAGCTTGCAGGAATCGCGTTTGCAGGACAGCCTTGAGAAGTGGAGGCAGACTTGGTCATTTGCAGGGGATGCGCGCATCCGACTGACCGCCTACCGCGAAGGTCAAGGCAGATACATGCCAGACACCGATGAAACGGCTTGGGTGGCCACAGCAGAACGCATGGATGCTCAAGGGTTCTCTCTCGACCCCAAGGGGCTCGATGTGGACATTTTCCAAGACATGCGCAAGCATGCCTCGTCAGTCAGCAGGTACAAGAACATCGCGTCCACCGTGTACGTGCACGCCGCAAGGCACGCACGCATTCAAGAATGGGGCGACGCCTTGATTTTGAACGCAGACCAAAATATCATCGAGTCCTCTCGGTCCAATTTGTTCGTGGTGTCCAATGGCGTGCTCTACACCCCCAGTTTGGAAGACGGGTGCGTGGGGGGCATCATGCGCGCTGTCTTGATCCGCACCGCCCTTGACCGCGGGGTGAAGGTGTACGAATGCACGCTCACGCCCCAGACGTTGCTGCAGGCTGACGAGCTTTTCTTGACCAATGCTGTTCGCGGGATTGAGTGGGTGGCCAGCTACAAGACCAAGCGGTATTTCCACAGCATGGCAGAAAAACTCACCGCCTGGATTCAGGAGGACCTTACTTCAGCCTGACCCGTGGATCCAGCCATGCGTACATGGCGTCCACAGCCATGTTCACAGCGACAAACACCGTCGCCACCACCATCACCCCTCCCATGACCACGGGCAAGTCACCTGCTTCAAGGGCTCGGAACATGAGCAGCCCCATGCCGTTCCATCCGAAGACAAATTCCACAAACACCGCCCCCGCCAACATGCTGGCAAACCATCCGCTTGCTGCCGTAAGCACCGGATTCATGGCGTTGCGCAACACGTGTCGCTGCATCAGTTGCCACCCCCCGACTCCCTTGGCCCTGGCCGTTCTTATGTAAGACTTCGCAAGCACCCCCTCGGCAGCGTTTCTCGTAAGTTGAATCACCACGGACAAAGGCCGTATGCCGAGCGTCAAAGCCGGCAAGATCAAGTGATTCCAGGCCACTTTCGGCCCTTCAAAAGGGTCCAAAACACGCCAGCCTCCGGAAGGAGGCAGGCCTGTGACGTCGTGCCAAACCACGCCGAACAACCACGCCACGAGGATGGCCACAAAAAACGAAGGGGCGCTCATCCCCAACGTGGCCAACCCGATGACTGCCCGCGCCACAAGTCCATCTCCTCGCCAAGCCAACGCCAAGCCCAGAGAAACCCCAAGCATCAAAGCCAGCCCCATGGCCGTCACGGCCAGCAGCAATGTGGCAGGCAACGCCTCCATCAATGCCTCCACCACAGGCCTCTCTCCGAAGTAACTGAGCCCGAGACTTGGAGCCTTCATTCCCCAACACGTGTCCTGCGGGCCCCACGGAGACAACTCTCCCAGAAAACGCAGGTACCGCTGACCAAGAGGCAAGTCAAGGCCATGAACTCGCTTGAAGGCATCCATGGCTTCTTGACGCTCATTTTGTCCTGCAATGGCCCTGGCCGGATCCGGAACTTGGGAGAAAATGAAAAACACGAGCGTGGCGCTGCCCCACAACACACTCACCCCTTGGGCCAGTTGTCGCAGCACCCGCAACATGGTCAATGTCCTTGTTCAATGTGCGCAGCGAGTTCCTGCGCAGTCGGCACGTCTCGTCCAGCCCACTTCTCCATGACTACGCCTTGTTGAATCCAGACCAAGCCCGGATTGGCGCGGACCACAATTTTCAATTCAGTTTGGTCGCAGGTCAAGAAGGGATACGTGGCCTCCTCCTCCTCCACAAACGCCAAATGCTCCTCTGCCGTGGCATTCGTCAGACCGTACATGGCCCAGCCTTGGGCTTGCGATGCGGCACCCAATGCGTTGAAATCATGCTGCCAGGACGTGGACATGGCGTCCAAATCCTTGGATATGTGAAGCAAGACAGGCGTGTCAGAAGCCAGAATGGCGTCGGTGAAGTCGTTGCCCTCTGCGTCGACCATTTGAAAATCGAGGATGAGCTGCTCGTAACCGTCCTTGATTTTGACTTCTCTGGCATGTTCCCAATCTCCTTCGGGGTAGGTCGCGGTGAACAACGAATCGCCAAAGAGCTTGGCATAACTCCAGTCCGATTGCATGACAATTGTATCTGAGCCAGTCTCGGAATTGAAAAATCGAATCTCCTTGTCAAACACGGGACCTTCCAAACCGAGCTCCTCGGCCGTCATCCGATTTTCCAGAATGCTCTCGCCAACTGCGTACGGACGGTAGTCTTTCAAGGGCAAGTGACTCAAGGTCCAGAATTGAACAAACCCGCTGACCAAAACCACAGCCAGAGCCATGCCCCATTCTTTCTGAGTGTGGTTCCAACGGCGCTTGACCGCTTCTGCGGCGATAAGATTGAAGGCGAGGTAGAGGACTGGGAAATTCCAATCCAACATCATCTCTCCGAACAGGTAGGTCACCACCATGGCGGACGCGTAAACCGCCGTGCCTTGGCGCGGCGAATTCAATTGGATGCGCCCCAAAAACGCGGACAAGACGATGGGCACCACGAAGATGAGCAACACCACGTCCTTCAAAAAGCTTTGGTAGGCAGTTAAGGGAATGGCGTTGCCAAAGCATCCGCACTCCAGCACGCATTGGTTGGCAACCTCCACCACCGCGCCTGAGGCATCCACAATTTCTTTGGCGCCAAACGGATCACATGTCGCGGTGTACCATGTCAACCACGTGAAAAACACCATCATGACCGTGGTCAACACCGACGTCAATTTCGGGAGTGCACCCACAAGGATGGCGATGCCCAACAAAATTTCAGCAATGCACACAAACACGGCCAACTCCAATGCCCAAGGCCCGAGGAATTCAAGGTTCATGGCGCCCGGCTCGAAGTATTCTTCCAACTTGTACATGAAACCCAAGGCGTCGTTGGACTTGATCAGTCCTGACACCACGAAAAGCGCCCCCACCAACACGCGGGAAACCCAAGTCAACCCATCCAATGCTTTCAACATTACTTCAACTGTTGATTTATACTGAAACCCCTTCTGAACTCAAAATCAATGCAAAAATGGCGTAGTTGGCCATGTCCATGTAGTTGGCCTCTACCCCTTCACTCACCACGGTCTTGCCGTTGTTGTTTTCGATCTGCTTGACCCGAAGAAGCTTCATCAGGATCAAATCCGTGAGCGAAGAAATGCGCATGTCACGCCACGCCTCACCGTAGTCATGATTCTTCTTTTGCATCAAGGATCGGGTGGCGTCCTTGGCCTCATGGTACAAACGGTTCGCCTCATCCACCGGCAATTCTAGCGGAGCAGAACCGTCTAGCTCGCATTGAATCATGGCCATGAAACAGTAGTTGACAATGCCAACGAATTCAGGCTCGATGCCCTCGTTAACCTTCGACTCTCCCACATTCTGCAAGGTGCGAATGCGGTTGGCCTTGATGAAGATTTGGTCGGTCAACGACGACGGACGCAATATGCGCCAAGCCGTGCCGTAATCCTGAGTTTTCCGTTCGAACAAATCCACGCAGGTGGCGAGGCATTTGTCGTATTGTGCGAGGGTCTCCATGCTAACTTGCGGCAAGTTACAATGCACGTCGTGACACCTTCAATCACACTACGCGGTTCCGTGGTGAGTTTTCACCAACCTTGGGTGATGGGCATCCTGAATCTCACCCCCGACTCCTTCCACGACGGAGGCGCTTGGGGCAAACCTGATGCAGCACTGAAACAAGCCGAGCGCATGCTGGAAGAAGGCGCGGACATGCTCGACCTTGGCGCCCAGTCTACGCGCCCAGGTGCCCAACGGGTGGGGGCCAATGCCGAGTGGCAGCGCCTGGAGCCGGTGCTTGTGGCACTGAAAAAAGCCCAACCACATGCCATCTTGAGCGTGGACACCTTCCATGCCGAAGTGGCAAGACGTGCTTTGGCTGAAGGAGCCGACGTGATCAACGACGTCTCGGGTGGCGATGCCGACCCTGACATGTGGAACGTGGTGGCCCAGGCACGCGCGCCCTACGTGCTGATGCACATGCAGGGAACGCCAACGACCATGCAAGACAATCCCAACTACCATGATGTCGTGCACGATGTGGTGACTCATTTGCAACGACGCGTCCACGCAGCTTACCAAGCAGGTGTGACGGATCTCGTCGCCGACGTGGGCTTTGGCTTCGGGAAGACCTTGGCGCACAACTATGCGCTGCTCGATGCCCTCGACCAGTTTCAAGAGCTTCAGTGCCCTATCCTGGCAGGTGTGAGTCGAAAGTCGATGATTCAAAAAGTCCTCCAGACCGACAGCCAACACGCGCTGAATGGCACGACAGCCTTGCACGCCTGGGCGCTCGATCGAGGCGCGCACATCCTTCGCGTGCATGACGTCGCAGAAGCCAAAGAGGCTGTGGCCCTGCACCAAGCCCTTGTCCAATCCCGCACCCCTGATGCCCCATGACTCCCATCCTCGCATTTGAACTTTGGGAGGCGGTCTCTCCGTTCTTGACACTAGGCGTCCAAGTCATCGATTTGGCCTTGGTGGGGCTGATTGTATTTTACGTCTACCGCTTGACCAAAGGAACTTCAGCCATACCCGTCTTTCTGGGATTGTTGGCAATTTATCTCATCTGGAAGTTGGTTACGCTCATGGGCATGCGCTTCATGGGCGAGATTTTGGGGCAATTCATCGCTTTGGGCATCCTGGCCATCATCATTGTTTTCCAACAGGAGTTGCGGCAATTCCTGTTCTCCATAGGCGATCGGGCCTCGCTGAAAGAGCCACCCGAATGGCTGTTAAAGTTGCTTCCCCAGCGGAATCAAGAGGGGCGAAAGGCCTTCCCCGTGGAAGAAGTCGTCCGCGCCTTGGACCGACTTTCGTCAAGGAAAGAAGGCGCCCTGATCATTGTGCAGCGCGAGTCCGACTTGACCCACCACATCCAAAGCCACACCAAACTCGTGGCCGACATCTATGCGCCACTCATCGAAGCGATCTTCCACAAAGAATGCAGCATGCACGACGGGGCGTTGTACATCGCCGTGGGTCGCGTTCGCGGCGTGCGTTGCATCCTTCCAGTAAGCCAAAGTCAGCATTTGCCCGTGGAGTTGGGCATGCGTCACCGAGCTGCATTGGGTCTTTCGGAGGTGACCGACGCCCTGGTTTGGGTCGTGAGCGAGGAAACTGGGACAATCAGCTTGGCCCACGAAAACGAGCTCCGGAGGGCGTTGCACCCGAACGACTGCCGAGAAATCATGCACGAACTCCTCAACCCCAAGCAAGGCTGAAAGTCAGCGCTGGATCAGCACTTGCACCGACTGGATTTGACCGCTGTCGCTCTCGGCGTGCACCAGGTACATGCCCTCGGTGAGGTGACCAATGTCGAACGACAATCCCGTCAAACCGGGCACCGCGCGCCGGGCCACGACCTCTTGGCCTGCTGCATTCACCACACGCACGAAGGCGGCGCGCGGCATCCCCTCCAAGGTCATGACCAAATGGGCGGGGTTGGGATATGCTTTCAACGACGCATCCATCAGGTCGAGGTGACCGACGTTTGTGGGGTCGTAAGTCGGGTCGCTGACCATGAAGAGGCCCACCGACCGGCATGAAATGGCGATGTTGCCGCTCGGGAAGTAAGGGTAGTTGCTCCAGGTGCCATAGAACGCCACGGAATCCGTGTCGGGGTTGGTGTCGAAGTAGGCGTAAGGCGTCAAGTTGCCGTTGGGGCCAATTTCCGACACACGCAAGCCACTGAGGTAGTTGGACGCGAAGATTTTGTTGCCGCGCACGTAGAGGTTGTGGTCCACAGACGTGTTGTCCGCTTCGTAAAATCCAATCACCACCGGGGCGTCCAGGTCGGACACGTCTGCGATGTAGGTGCGGGTCCCGTTGCCGTAATTGCTCTCGTCCAGTTCATCGTTGAAGTACAAGAACCGTCCGTCTTCGCTCAACCACCCTTGGTGCGTGTAGGCAGATTGACTGTAGTTGAAAGCTGCGATTTGAACCATGTCCGATTTGTCGGTCACGTCCACGATGGCCAAACCGCCGCTCCCGTTGAAACAAAACGCCACTTCCTTGCCGGCGTAGTCCATGTCAGGACCTTCGTAAGACACCACTTGAGCGTCGTGGGTGTAGGGGCCGTCGTTGGTTCCTGCCACCGCTGGCGCACTTGGGTTGGAAATGTCGACGGCGTGCAGCCCGCCGCCAGCGGTGTTGGTTCCCACCGCGTAAGCGAAACCGGTCTGCTCGTTGATGGCGATGTTGTGTGCGTTGCCAAACCCGATGTAGCTCGCCACGGGCGTAAGCACCGCAGGAACTTCCGTGACTTCCAAGACCTGAGTCAGGTCCACCACCTGCATGCCATGGTTGGCGGCCTCGCTCACGATGAACGCGTGGTTGTCGTGCACCTTGACGTCGCGCCAAAGGCTGGGCGTTGTGGCTGTCGGTACACGTGCGACAAACAAGGGATTCACCGCATCCGTGACGTCCACAATGGACAACCCGTCGTGGCGACCAAACAAGACGAACTCGCGCTGGGAAGACGGATCTACCCAACCCCAGCAGTCGTTGCCGTTGGCCCCGCCCCCCATTTCCTCGAGGGTACGCACCGAGAGCAAATCAAGCCCTGAACAAGGGTAACCGTCTGCAAAACCGTCAACGCAAGGGGTTTGGGCGAAGGCTGAAATTGCCAGGCCAAAGCTGGCCGCGGAAAGGAGGTGTTTCATCATGTTCAAACTCAATGGATGCAAAGGAACAACAAACCGCCCCGCCGTGATGTTGCACGACGGGGCGGTTCACAAGGCCAGAAGGCCCTATCAGTTCACGTCTGGCAGAAAGCTAAATTGCCCGCTGTAACGGAGCATCTGGCCCGTGAAATCGTCGGGGTACGACACCTTCACGGACACAATGTTGCCCTCGGTGTCACGTGTGGCCGACATCTCTGGGTTGATGAAACCCCCGTAGGGGGCCACACCAAGCACCGCCGCGCGGTCCAACACCTCTTGGTGCTCCGCCTGGTCGACTTTCACACCGTAGCCCTCCACGAGCCCTTTGGCGGCGTCGTAATCTCCTTGCGACTTGATGCGTTGGACTTCACGGAGGAGCTCGCCAAACAACTCGCGCAACCGGTCGTAGTCCTTGATGTCGATGTAGGTCTTCCCGTCCCGAACGACCTTGACCACAGACCCTTCTGGCTCCGCCTTCTCGAAGCACCAGTTGCTCACCCAGGCCCGGTTGCGCATGTGGGCTTCTTCAATGTCGGCCCCCAGCTCCAAGCGCTGCAATTGGGTCAACATGCCGTTGCGCAAGTAGCTGTCATACTCGGCGCGGCCCACATCCAAATTCTTCATCAAGCCGAGCTCCACCATTTTGGGGTCGAGCAGAAAATACAAGGCCACCAAGTCGGCGCGCCCCTCCTCCAGCGTGGAGCTGTACTCCGCGATGGTCTCCTTGGGGGTGCCCACCCCGGGTTCCAATTGGCCAGACGCATGGCCGATCACCTCGTGCATGGCCGTGTGAAGCTTGCCAGCCAGTTCAGCGTGCGCTTGGGTGCGCACGAGCTCGAGTTCGTCGTGGGTGAATTCCGCCAGCACTCCTCCGCCTGCAGCCTTGTCGTAGGCATTCACAATGTTGCCAAGCGAGACGGACTTGGAGCCGTGGACTTGGCGGATCCAGTTGCTGTTGGGTAGGTTCACCCCGATGGGGGTGCTGGGCGACGCATCCCCCGCTTCTCCCGCCACGTTGACGACGTTGTAGGTGATGCCGACCACCTCCTTTTTCTTGTGTGAATCCATGAAGGGCATGTGGTCCTCAAACCATTGGGCGTTCTCCATCAACGTGGCCATGCGCGCGCTGGCGTCGAAGTCCTTGATCTCCACGATGGTCTCGTAGCTGCCTGTGTAGCCAAGGGGGTCGTTGTACACCTCGACAAAGCCGTTGATGTAATCTACGTCGCCTTCGGTGTCCTGCACCCAGTTGATGTTGTACAGGCTCCACTTTTCCAGGTCGCCAGTCTCGTAGTACCCCACGAGGTTGCGCAACGCCGCAGCTTGCTTGTCATTTTCCGCATACTGGATGGCTTCGTTGAGCCATTTCACGATTTCGGAAATGCTCTCGCCATACAGGCCACCGACCTTGTACACGTTCTCGTAGACCTGACCTTCCGCGTCTTTTTCCAAACGGCTGTTTAGCCCGTACTCCACGGGGCTTCGGCTGCCCTTGTCTACGATGCTCTCGAAGTAAGCCTTGGCCTCGTCGGTGGTCACGTCAGGCGCATAAAAGTTCACTGTAGAACTTTCCACCAATCCTTTGGCGCCATCCTGCTCCACTTTTTTGGCCTCCACAGCGGGGTCAAACACCACTTTGCGCAATTCCGAATCGATGCTGTTCCCAGTCTCTGCCAACAGGTGGTCGAAGTACTCCTCACTAAAGCCTGGCAAGTGCTTGGTGTTGGCATAGTGGTGGTGGATGCCGTTGGAGAACCAAATGCGCTTCAAATACACCTCGAAAGCCTGCCACCCCACAGTGCCTCGATCGCCATCGTAGCCGTCGTAGATGTCTTCCAAAAGGCGACGAATGCGCAAGTTGTGGCGGTTGTTTTGGTCATACATGATGTCGCGACCGCTCAACCCCGCCATGTTGAGGCAGTACACCAAGGCTTGCTGCTTGTCGGAAAGCTTGTCCCATCCTGGGATTTGGTAGCGGACAATTTTCAAGTCTGCGAACTGCTCTGTCTTCCATACAAAGCCCTCCTCGTCGGGGGCACTTGCCGTGGATTCCACAGCTGGGGCAGCTTCAAAATCTGGGCCTGAGGGCGCAGCATCACCACAGCCAGCCAAGAGGGTCAACAAGACCGCGGCGCATGTGGCGCAGCCCACAAAAGAAGAGAATTGTCGCATGGTTGATGTCATTTGATGTCCAAGGTAAAGGACATTCCAGGAGTATCTTGGGGCCGTGCGGACGTCCCTTCTCATGTTGCGCGCTTTTCTAGGTCCTTTCGCAGTGACCTTGCCCGTCGCGCTGTTCATTTTGGACATGCAATTTCTCTGGGTCTACGCCGACGACATGATTGGCAAAGGCCTGGAATTGTGGGTGGTCTTTAAGCTCATGGTCTTCGCCTCGGCCCGCTTGGTCAACTTGGCACTCCCCCTGGCGGTCTTGGTGGCCTCAATCATGGCGCTGGGAAACCTTGCTGAGCGCAACGAGCTCACCGCCATGAAGGCTTCAGGCATGTCGTTCTTGCGAATCCAGCGTCCCCTTGTCGTTTGCATGGTGTTCCTCTGCGGCGGCGCGTTGTGGTTCAGCAACACCGGCTGGCCGGCTGCCAACATGAAATTCAGGGCCCTCCTCTACTCTGTGACCAAGCAAAAGCCCGCCTTCAACTTGCGCGAAGGTGTGTTCTACAACGGCATAGACGGCTTCTCAATCCGGGTGGGCACCAAACACCCAGATGGACGGCTGGAGGATTTGCTCGTGCACGACCACAGGGACGACAAGGGGCAACGCGCGCTCGTGGTGCAGGCAGAGCGAGGGAACATGACGGAATCCGACGGCCATTTGGTCATCGAACTTGAAAACGGCGTCAGCTACGAGGAACACCAAGAGACCATGTCTCGGTCCAAGGAAAGGGTATATCCCCACGTTCAAAGCACGTTCAAGCGACAGACCCTTCGAATCCCCCTGCACAGCCTGGATTTCTCCATGGCCAACGAAGATTTGTTTCGGCGCTCTTACGAGCGCATGACCCTATCGGAGCTCACTCAAACCAGCGACTCCTTGGGCACAGAAATTCGCCGCGAAGGACGTGAACTTCAGAATTACGGGAAACGCAACGTGGTTTGGCGCCATGACACGACAGGATGGTACACGACAGCAGCAGCCTCGGCGCAACCGACGGCACGGTCTCCCTGGTCGGCAAACCTCGCCTCGAAAACGAGGACACGCGCATTTCACTCCGCGAAAGAACTGTCCCGCAACCAGATTCGGAGCATCGACAACGCGGTGGCGAACATGGACGGCAAATTGCTACGTCAACACCGCCACGACATCGAATGGCACCGCAAGTACATCCTGGCTTTGGGATGCATGGTGCTCTTTTTGGTAGGGAGCTCGCTGGGAGCGCTCGTGGGCAAAGGGGGGTTGGGCCTGCCCACACTGTTGGCTTTGTGCGTGTTTCTCCTCTACTACGTGGTCTCCATGGTGGGGGAGCAATTGGTGAAATCCGGAACACTTGAGCCCTGGTCGGGCATGTGGCTGAGCACGCTCTTGTTGACACCGCTGGCGGCACTTTTGATGTGGAGCACGTTGAAAGAACGCCGTTGGCTTCCCCATGAAGGAGGGTGATTGAAAACTATTTTCGCCTGGACCATGGCCCGATCCCTTCGCATTCTTCAAATCTGCCATAAACCGCCACGCCCCGCTGTCGACGGCGGTTGCCTGGCGATGGACAGCTTGACGCGTGGGCTTTTGGACATGGGGCATGAAGTGAAAGTGGTGTCCATCCACACAGACAAGCATCCTTTTTTGCCGGACCAAATTGAATCAGAGTATCTCGAGCAAACCCAATTCGAAGTCGCCTACGCCGACACCGAGCTGAATGTCCGCGACGCCCTGTCTCACCTCGTCACGGGAGAGAGCTACCACTTGACCCGGTTTTTGGTGCCTGAAATGGAGCGGACGGTGGAAGACGCGCTGCGTGAACGCTTGTACGATGTGGTTCTTTTGGAATCCCTGTTCACGACGGCCTACATCCCGGCCATCCGCCGACTGAGCGACGCCGACCTCGTGCTGAGGGCGCACAACGTGGAACACGCGTTGTGGGACGATGTGGCGACGGACATGACCTCCATTTACAAGCGTTGGCTGCTCAACCGCTTCAAAGCCAAGCTCCGGACGGAAGAGATCAAGGTGCTCTCCTCTTTGGACGGGGTGGTGACCATCACACGCGACGACGCCATGTGGTTCGAGCGAACCCTCAAGGAGGTGCATCCTGAGTCCACATGCAGAGTTGAAGTTGTGCCCTTCGGAATGGATGTGGACAGCACGCCTCACGCAGCATTGAATGAAGCCCCCAACCGGGCCTTGCACCTCGGGGCCATGGATTGGGCCCCCAACCACCAAGGGGTGGCTTGGTTTATGCAGCAGGTTTGGCCTTTGGTTCAGCAATCCCTTCCTGGAGCCCATTTGGCGCTTGCCGGCCGGAACATGGGGCCAGAGTGGGCCTCCGACGACACCAAAGGCGTCACGGTTTTGGGCGAAGTGGCAGACGCCGCCGCCACGTACGACACCCCCAGCGTGGTCGTCGTCCCGCTTCACGCCGGATCTGGCATGCGCATTAAAATTGCAGAGGCCCTCGCCGCTGGGCGGCCCATCGTGACCACCTCCAAAGGCATGACTGGCCTACCCCTGGAACACAACGAACATGTCATGGTGGCCGACACGGCCGAACGCTTTGCAGAGGCGCTGGTGGAGTTGCTGTCTGACGGCGAAAAAGCGACAGCCATGGGCCAACGTGGCCGCGCATGGGCCCAAGTGAATTTGCAGCATCGCGCCCGTGCCGAGCGGTTGACTTCGTTCCTTGAACAACTGGTGGCCACGTGAACATCCTGGTCATTGCCTCGCGGGTTCCTTTTCCCCTTGAGAAAGGAGACAAGCTGCGGCTGTACAACCAACTGAGGCACCTTTCAGTCCGACACAAGCTTACGCTGTGCGCCCTGCAGGACCATGCATTGACCGAGGCGCAAATGGAGGCCCTCAGCCCCCTCGTCAACCACATCCACGTGCTCCGAACGCCCTTGCTCCGAAAGCTGTGGCGCATGATGTGGGCGTGGACGTCGGAATTGCCCTTTCAGGTGACGTGGTTCACCGACGGCAAGGCCAAACGTCAACTGGAACGTGTTGTCGCGGACACGCAGCCGGACCTCATTTACTGCCAGCTCGTCCGCTGTGCAGAATATGTCAAGGACTTTCACGCCTACCCCAAGGTGTTGGATTACATGGATGCTTTCAGCGCAGGCATGCACCGACGAAGCCACCAGGAAAAAAATGGACTCCTGGCCATCTTCCGGCAGGGCTTGATGCGGGTCGAGGGCACGCGATTGGCGCGGCATGAATCGCGGACGTTCGATTACTTCGATGCCCACACAATCATCTCAGAAAACGACCGACTCCTGATTCCCCACCTCCATAGAGACACCATTCACATCGTCCCCAATGGCGTGGACTTGGATGCGTTCAGCGCCTCGGAGCGTTCTGCC
>DKNS01000013.1 GCA_002469765.1 Flavobacteriales bacterium UBA7382
GAACGCGTGCCCGCGGCAGCGTGGTGGCTCGAAAGTTCAGGAGCTCGGACTCGGCTTCAGTCGAATGCAAACACCTTTGGCCTAGCCGACACGGACGGACCTACATGGACCTACATCGGACCCGTGTCAGAAACATCAGTTCCTGTGCACGGAGGCGCCGGTCGCATCAACAAAATCATCCCTTTTCCTGGACAGCCTGACCGATGGCTGGCGTGCGCCCCCTCTGGTGGTTTGTGGCAAACGCACGACGCAGGACTGACTTGGTCTGTGTTTGGCATCGATGCGGTGGCGCCATTGGGTGCCAGCGACGCTTGGATCGACCCCAACAACCTGGACCATGTTTGGCTGGCCACTGGCGACAGCAACGGCGGCGACACTTACAGCATTGGCATTCTGGAAACATGGGACGGAGGCAACACCTGGGTCCCATTGTCGTTGGGGCTATCTGTGGAAAACCAACAGCGCATCCACGTGCTGCGTGCACACCCCAGCATGGAAGGTCATTTCTGGGTGGGTGGGGATTTGGGGTTGTTCACCACCGAGGATGGTGGCGAGTCTTTCATGTTGCAGAGCTTTGGCTCTGCAGTGCGCGACATCGTCTGGATGTCAGACCAGACTGTGGTTCTCGCACTTGAGGATCAGGGTGTGGCACGAAGTGTGGACGGCGGGACATCTTGGACATTCCCTCCGCTCCCGTCGAACTTGGAGAGCGTCGGGAGGGTTCAGCTTGCTGGGGAATCTTGGGGCACTTCGGCGCAACGGGACACGCTCTACGCCGTGGCCGGCCACGCACTTCAACAGAACTTTCTGGGGTTCTGGCGGACTGTGGACGCGGGGGCAAATTGGGAAGCCATGGCCACCAAGGCATCGGGACCCAACTTGCTCGGAGTAGCTGTCAATGGCGCCGACAATTTGGGCCAGGCCTTTTGGGACCTGTGTTTGGAAGTTGACCCAAACAACCCAAACCACGTGCTCGTGGGGGGCATCAACCTCTGGAGCACCCCAGATGGCGGACAAACATGGAACTGTGAGCTCCACTGGCAAGGCGCGTCTTTCGCTCGACGAACCCATGCGGACCAGCACGACCTCGTTTGGATGGACAACGGCGACGTCGTTGTGGCCAACGACGGTGGCGTGTTCCTCTGGCAAGAATCTGGGGTAAACGACCTTTCTGCAGGCTTGCAAATCACACAGACGTACGCCCTTGGCCTGCATACGACGCTCCCAGGACGTATCATCCTGGGAGCCCAAGACAACGGCACAGCCCTTCAGTCGCCGTTGCAACGGTCCCGTATTCTCGACGGCGACGGGTTCGACTGTTTCTTCAGCGGAGCGAGCACGGATACTGTGTTTGCTTCAGCGTATTACGGCTTGCTCTACCGCTCGGCCGATGGTGGCCGAACCATGACTCAGGTGGCCAATTATTTTGGTGGCACGGGGTCCGCCAATGAGGTTGGAGCTTGGCACACGCCTTTCCAACTTCACCCCAATGTACCAGGTCGCATTGTCGCTGCGAAGAAATCATTGCATTACTCGGATGACGCAGGGGACACCTGGACCACCTGGTCTGGAACTGGAGACGTCCGAAGCACCGCTTTGGCGCTGTCCCCCTCCAATCCTGAGCACGCTTTGGTTGCGAAGAACTCCGTGCTCTACGTCCGACAAGGGGGACAGGGCTTTCAACAGGTTGGCGGTCTCCCATCCTTGCACATTGGCGACCTGTCATACGACCAAGATGGGTCAGATCAAGAATGGTGGGTGGCCTTCGCAGGATACGAGGCAGAAGTCAAAGTTTGGCGAACAGTCGACGGTGGCAACACTTGGGAAAACTTGAGCTTCGGCCTACCCAATTTGCCCATCCATTGCTTGCTCCAACTCTCAGATGGGACTTGGTTGTGTGGCTCTGACCTCGGCGTGCACGCATGGTCAAACGAACTGCAATTGTGGAGTGACTTCGGCGAAGAATTGCCTCTCACCCCAGTGACAGAACTCAAGGAAGATCCAATTCTGCACCGAGTGGTCGCTGGGACCTACGGCCGAGGTGCTTGGTCGGCAAACCTTCCAAGCGCTCCCGATTGGGCTTTGGTGCCTGTGGACTTGGCCGCTTCCCCGGCGCAATGCCACAATGAAATTTCCGGGCGCCCCTTGTTTCACAACGCTGGGCACACGGCTGTTGACCAATGTGCATTTGAGGTCACATTGACCCAAGGCACAGAGCAAATATCCTTCTGGGAAGTCCTAAATTTTCCACAAGCCCTTTTGCCAGGTGAAACCGCTGCCGGTCCTGATCTGTTGTTCAGCACACCATTCTTGGGGGAAGTCCAAGTATCCATTCAGGTGCACACTTCAGACGGCACGCCATCAGGGGCGCCTTGGACATCCAAGGTTTGGACATCTGGCATGGCAGAAACGACCTCGCTGACGTGGTGGGGCGATTGTGAAAACGAGGACATGCGTTGGGATTTGCAGGCCCAGGATGACACCCTTGAATTGACCTTGGCCAGCACGCCTCTGACTTCCGGCGACACCCTTGTGACCTCGTGGTGCTTGCCAGAAGGATGCTACACCCTGACTTGGAACGACAAGGGAGGCGATGGCTTTTCGGGAAACCATTGCCAAGGAGCTGGGGGATTCCGTTTGCAATCGGGCTCAGGCGAGCTTCATCATGTGTCAGAAGGGCAAGACTTTGGAGACACCTTCAGCGTGGATTTTTGCACTGGGACAGCCACTTGCCATGCGGACTACAATGGAGATGGCGTGCGGAATGTAAGCGACTTCCTGATCTTGTTGGCTGACTTCGGATGCACCTTGAATTGCTCGGCGGACAATTCCAATGACGGGGTTGTCAATGTCATTGATGTGATGAATTTCCTTACTCTGTACAGCCTCGACTGTCCCTTTGACTGAACGCGGTGTCTTGAGGTGTACTTTCGCCCCATGGAGCACTTTATTGTCAAGCACCCCGTCGAACTGATTGAAGCGCTGATGTCCGAAGTTGGGTATTCCACCCGGACACGAGCGCGCAATGCATTGAAACGCGGCGAAATCCTGGTGAACGGTAAGACCGCATTCAAAGGGAACGACGTGCTCGAGCCAGACACCAAAGTGTCCATCTTGTCAAAAGACGAAGTTGAGAAGCAAGCCAGAACAGGAGGGGCCGGCCGCAAACCCAAAACTGACCACACCACCAATGTTCTTCGGGCGCCGTTCCCGGTAGTCTATGAAGACGAGAACCTCTTTGTGTACGAAAAACCAGCGAATTGGGTTTGTGCTTCACCCAATCCCAAAGTCAAGACAACCTACACAGCGGTCAAGGCCTACCTTGAGAGCAAAACTGCAGAGGTTGTGGACGTCCACTTCGTCAACAAATTGCCTCGTGAAGCAAGTGGACTTCTTGTGGTCGCGAAATCTCAAGAATGGCGTCAACACCTTCAGGAACATTGGGGCAGCTTTGCCAAAGGCTTGTATGTAATGGTGGAAGGGCATCTTGCCGCAGACGACGCACTTTTGTTGCGTCCTGAAAACGGGGAGCCATACGAACTTGAATACCGGACGATGAGGGCCACAGAACGTTTCACGTTGTTGAAGTTCAAGTCTGGGTACGACGTGATTCGGGACATGTTGCCGGCTTTAAGAAAGCAGGATTGCCTTCTCGTTGGCGTAGGCAAGACCGCTCCAGATCCAATCAAGCGAGGAGGAATTCACCTGTTCGCATTGGCGCTGCAAGGACCTAAAGGCGAAACCATCAACGTGAAAACGCGTGTGCCCAACGAGTTCCTCAAACTCGTCCGCGGAGGGAGCTCACCCAAGCCGGCACCAAGGGATGCAAGGGATCGTCGCAAGGTGGAAGAACGTCCCGAGCGGAAGGGTCAGAGGGAAAATCGCCGCTCTACCCAGTCGCGCAAGCGCTGAGACTCCTCCAAGGGGAGCTCTTTGAAGGCCAGGCGCAAGGCCCGCCTCATTTGGGTGGGCTCAGAGTGCACGTGACGAATGAGGCTTTGGAATTCCTTCAGGCGATCTGGTTCATGCTGAAGAGGAATGCCGGAGATTGTCATGTCGTGTGATTGAAAGTTGACATTCCTTACGAGCCCGTGTGTCAAAAGTTTCAATGAATTGATACTGGGGCCCATCAATCGGACAGAGTCCCCCTAATTTTGAGTCGCAACATTGAACATCAACGACATGTCAAACACAGTGTACATCGTGTCCGCCGTCAGGACACCTATGGGGAGCTTTCAAGGCAAGTTGGCCTCTGTGCCCGCCACCCAGCTCGGTTCCATCGCCATTGAAGGCGCCTTGAAGCATGCCGGCGTCGACGCCGCAGCGGTGCAAGAGGTGTTCATGGGTCAGGTGCTCCAAGCCGGTGCGGGACAAGCGCCTGCACGACAAGCGGCTTTGGGTGCAGGTGTGGGGCAGGACGTCCCTTGCACCACCGTGAACAAAGTGTGCGCAAGTGGCATGAAAGCGATCGCCTTGGGTGCCCAAGCCATTGCTTTAGGAGACGCCGACGTTGTGGTGGCAGGTGGCATGGAGAACATGAGCATGGTTCCCCACTACCTCCAGGGACGAAATGGCACCAAGTTTGGCGACATCAAGGTCAAGGACGGCATGTTGTTGGACGGGTTGACTGACGTGTACAACGCCACCCACATGGGCAATTGCGCTGAATTGTGTGCCCGCGAGAAAGGCATCAGCCGCGAAGACCAAGACGCTTTTGCGGTGGAAAGCTATCGCCGAGCCACAGAAGCCTGGCAACAGGGCAAGTTCAGTGGAGAAGTGGTTCCTGTGTCCGTGCCACAACGAAGGGGAGAGCCTGTGGTGGTGCATTGCGACGAAGAGCACACGAACGTCCGTCTCGACAAGATTCCACAATTGCGACCTGCCTTCGACAAAGAAGGCACTGTGACGGCTGCCAACGCATCCACCCTCAACGACGGCGCGTCGGCGCTGGTTTTGGCAAGCGAGGGTGCCGTCCAAAAATTGGGATTGACACCCTTGGCGAAGATTTGCGCTGCTGCCGATGCGGCACAAGCCCCAGAATGGTTCACCACGGCCCCATCTTTGGCCATTCCCAAGGCCCTCAAAAAGGCAGGGCTGAACGCGTCGGACATCGATTTGTGGGAGCTCAATGAGGCCTTCAGCGTGGTCGGCATCGCCAACAACCAAGCCCTTGGACTCGACCCGTCTTGTGTCAACGTGCACGGTGGCGCCGTGGCATTGGGTCATCCTCTGGGGTCCAGCGGTTCACGCATTGTGGTGACGTTGGTCCACGCGCTCAAGCAGCGCGGCAAGAAGATGGGTGGTGCAGGCATTTGCAACGGAGGAGGCGGTGCCTCAGCTGTGATTGTTGAATCCTTGGCTTGAGGTTCGACAAGATGAAAGAGGCTTGGTGCCCCCTCAGCCATGTGCCTCTCAGGGCGATGGCCTCGGATCGCGCAGAATGTGTGAATGAGGTTCTGGCAGGAGAGACCGTGACGTTCATCGGCAAGGGTGCAGGAAATTGGGTTGAGGTAAGGCTCTCAGACGGTTACCGAGGCTGGATGGACCGGAGACAATTGCAACCCTTGACCTCGGTTTGGTTGGGCACACCCCAACGAACAACAGACCTGACCTCGGCATGGGATGGCGTTCCCGGCGGATGGCTGCCGGCAGGAGCTTGTGTCAGGGAACACGAAGGACAATGGTTCATGGGTGAGATCGAGATTGTGCCCCATGAAGGCTCCATCCCTGAAGTCGTTTCTTGCATGTGGGATTGGGCAAAGAACATGCGTCACGTGCCCTACCACTGGGGAGGCAGAAGTGGTTGGGGATTTGATTGCAGCGGTCTCGTTTCGTT
Organism: Flavobacteriales bacterium UBA7382; assembly: GCA_002469765.1. Lineage (GTDB taxonomy): Bacteria > Bacteroidota > Bacteroidia > Flavobacteriales_D > Sanyastnellaceae > UBA11663. Next base: position 5,837 of record DKNS01000013.1, read on the forward strand.
GGCCGCCGCCTTGCGCGGACTCCATGTGCCGCGGGACGCCAGTCAACAATTTCAAGTGGGCCTCAAAGTGGATACGGCGTCATGCGAAATGGACGACGTGGCGTTTTTCTGCAACCCTGATGGCCGGATCACCCATGTCGGGTTGTGCGACGGGCAAGGCCACATCCTTCATGCGTCAGGCGAGGTGCGGTTGGATCGCTTGGCAGATGGCCAAATCCTTCAATTGGAAGACGACAAGCCCACCCACACCTTGGCGGGAATCCGTCGCTGGTTCACTTAAAAGAACCGACCGTTGCTTCTGACCATGTCCCTCAAAATGGGGGAGCACCTGTAGCGTTCCTCGCCGTAGCGCTGGTGCAACGCATCCATTTCATCAACCACGTTTTGCACGCCTCGTTCATCCAACCAGGCCAGCAGTCCCTTGGGGTAATTCACACCCTTCCGCATCGCGGTGTCGATGGCCTCTGGCGAAGCCACTTGCCAAAACACAGCGTCGGCCGCTTCATTCATGAGCATGGTCAATATGCGTTGTCCAACGCCTTCCACCACTTGTCCTGACGTGTTGTGCTTGCCCTCAGCGTCGTAGGTGTAAAACCCACGACCCTGTTTCCTGCCGAGCCAATTGGCCGCCACGAGTTGACGCTGTGTGTGGCTCGGCCTGTAGCGGGCATCACCAAAAAAGGCGGAATGCACAGACGATGTGACGGCATAGTTGATGTCGTGTCCAATAAGGTCCATCAATTCAAAGGGACCCATTCTGAATCCCAAAGATTTCAAGGAGGCGTCGATGTCGGCCACACCGGCAAGTCCTTCCTCAAGAATACGGATGGCCTCGCTGTAAAACGGACGCGCAACTCGGTTCACAATGAAACCTGGGGTGTCCAGAACGAGCGCGGGGAACTTTCCCCATGATGTCAGCACCTTCATGGCGTGGCCAGGAAGATCAGGGTGGGTTTGCAGGGCGGGAATGACTTCCACCAAGCCCATCAACGGCGCTGGATTGAAGAAGTGCAATCCGACCACACGGTCTGGGCGTTTGCAAGCGCTTGCAACACCCGTGACGGAAAGGGAGGAGGTGTTGGTGGCCAACACACAGTGGTCAGAAACCACGTGTTCCAGAGCTTGGAACAGCTTCTGTTTGGCATCCAAGGATTCCACAATGGCCTCGATCACAACATCTGCCTCAGACAAAGCATCCAAGGCCATGGCACGCGTGATGTTGGCCATCGTGGCAT
>DKNS01000038.1:0-3999 GCA_002469765.1 Flavobacteriales bacterium UBA7382
CTTTGCCGCTGGCTTCTTTGCCGCTGGCTCCTTGGCAGGTGCTGCTTCCGCATCTTTCTTTGGCGCAGCCTTCTTGGCAGCGCCCTTCTTGATGTCGGTGATTTTGATTTCCGTCAAAGATGCCCGGAAGCCGTTGAGCTTCTGGTATCCTTTGCGACGCTTTTTCTTGAAGATAAGAACCTTGTCTCCTTTCAAGTGCCGTTCAACGACGGCGTGGACGGCCATGCCGTCTACCGCTGGGGCGCCAACAGTCACGTCACCACCTTTGTCGACGAGGAGCACACGGTCAAATTTGACCGTCTTGCCCTCCTCAGCGTCGAGGCGGTTGACGAACACCTGTTGGTCTTTCTCTACCTTGTATTGGTGCCCTGCGATCTCTACGATTGCATACATGAGGATTGAATTTTTCCCACAATGGGAGCGCGAAGATAGTGGGAAAGTCCGAAAAGCCCAAACCTTCAGAGGGCCTTTTCCGAGGCCTCTCGCCCGCCTCGATTCACCAGCCAAACCCCCGCCAACACGACGGCACCGCCCAGCAGATGCCAAAGCGTCAGGGGCTCTTGGTCAAGCCATCCCCACATCGTGGCGAAGAGGGGGATGATGTAGGTGACGGTGCTTGCGAAGAGGGCGTTGGTGCGCTGGATGATGCGGTTGAATGCCACCAAGGCCATCCCTGTTCCAACCACGGCCAGCACCACCACGGCCAAGAGGCCTCGAAGGCCGTCAGGATGGGCAAGCGCCAGGGCTGGAAGGTCGCCTGTCAAGCCAAAAGCCGCCGCTGGCAACCCCATCAATCCCAGGGCCAACCCCGCGACCCCGGCGGCAGGCATGGCGTGAAGTTTGTGTCGAATCACGTTCACACTGACGCCGTAGCAAGCTGTTGCGGCCAGCACGCGTGCCGCGCTGCCCAGCGCGTCGTATCCCAGCCCTTCGCCCATACCGGGTTGGAAGGCCAGCACGGCGGCACCGATCAAACCCACCGCGATGCCGGCCACTTGAAGGGCTTGGGCCTTGCTGCGGAACAGCAGCACGCCCACGAGCAGTGTGAACATGGGCGTCAGGGCATTGAGCATGCCGGCGACAGAGGAGGGAATCAAGGTTTGGGCCGTGGTGAAGAAATACGCTGGAAGCATGTTGCCCAACCCGCCAACAAGAAGCAACCAGGGCAGGTTTCTACGCGTGAGGTGTGTGCGATGCTTCCAAGCCAAGGGGGCCATGGCCAACCCGGCGATGGCAATTCGGCCCAGGGCCACGTCAAGGGCGGAAAAAAGGGGTTCGCCAGCGGTGTCGAACAGCGCCATCTTCATGAGGATGAACGAGCTGCCCCACACAAACCCAAGTGCCAACAGCGCCAGCCACATCTTGGAATTGGAGGACCTCATGCATTTGCAAAAATAGCACAAGGCCCATGGCGTCACCCAAGCCCCTGCTATCTTTGAAACATGCGAATTTCCCCCCTCTTGTGCTCAATGTTGGCCCTCACATGGATGTCGTGTGGAGGTCCTTCCGCCGACATGGTTCCCACAGTTTACGAAGAAACCCACGTGGAGGGCGCCATGGAACGAACCGTGGCGGAGATGTCCGTCCAAGGCATGATGTGTGAGGTGGGGTGTGTGGCCAAAGTGCGCAAGGAGCTGCTTGAAGTCCCAGGTGTCGCCACGGCAACCATCGACTTTGAGAAGGACCGCAGCGTGAATGTGGCGAAAGTCGAGTTTGACCCCGAGGTGGTTGACGCTGAGGCGCTCGTGGCCAAGGTCAAGGCCATCGGGGACGGCATGTATCCAGTGGAGCGCATGGCGGTGACCCACTTTGGTGCGGTTGACGTCCGGCCATGACGCGACTCCTCTTGCCACTCGCCAGGGCGTCGTTCTGGCTGGCCTTCCTGGTGGTCCTCGCAGGCAGTGTGGTTCGCATGACTGGCAGTGGCATGGGCTGTCCCGACTGGCCCAAGTGTTTTGGGTTGCTTGTCCCGCCCACCGACGTCACTCAAGTAACCTACACCCTTGGAGAGCCCTACAAAGCCGGACAGATGCTGTTGGTGGATGATCAATTTTGGGTGGCTCAAACCGACTTGGTTGCCGCCGATTTCCTGGAGGAAGAAGCGCAGGGCGACTGGCTGCCTTACGCCAAACACGACTACGCCATTTTCAACCCGCTGCACACGTGGGTGGAATTCATCAACCGCTTGCTCGGTGCGCTGGCCGGTCTTCCTGCGTTGCTCTTGCTTGGGGCGGCAATGCTGGCGCGGGATGTCCGGACCACGTTGCTGGCCCTGCTCGGCGTCCTTGCCCTCGGGTTTGTTGCTTGGCTAGGCAAGCTTGTGGTGGATGGGAATTTGATTCCCCACAGCATCACGATTCACATGCTTGGTGCACTGGCCATCTTGTCCATCGACAGCGTCATCATCCAGAGGTTGAAAGGGTTGACTGTCCGGTGGCACAAGTCGGCGCGTTGGGGCTTGATGTTGGCGTTGGTGGTGACCGTGGCCCAAATCGTCACCGGCACCGAGGTTCGTGAGCTCGTAGATGTGCTGCTGAGGAGTGGACTCGACCGACCTGACTTGGCGGCATCGTTGGCTTCCAACGACGTGCTTTACCTCATCCACCGTTCGGGATATTGGGTGGTGATGGCTGCGCACGTGTTTTGGATGTGGCGCATGGGGCCTTTTGGCACACGTCACGTTTTGCGCGCCCGAAACGCCACCCTCTTGCTGCTGGTGGCTCAACTGTGCACAGGCTTGCTGTTTGCGTATGGTGCATTTCCCGCTTGGGCCCAACCCATCCATCTGGTGATGGGGGTGGGCTTGTTTCTCACCACATGGGGCCTGTTCTGGCGAACCACCTCGTCCTGACCCTTGCCTCAACCCCGAACTTCAGGACATGGCCGCCACCGAAACCACCGACCTCCCTTTGGGCTTCAAAGCCCCTGATTTTTCGCTTCCAAATGCCACCGTAGAAGGCATGGTTCACGCCAAAGACGTGTTCGTCGGCCGACCGACCGTGGTCGTGTTCATGTGCAACCATTGCCCGTTTGTGATCCACCTGTTGGAGTCTTTTGTGGCCTTTGCGGCGGATTGCAAAACACGTGGGGTGGACGTGGTGGCGATTTCCAGCAACGACGTGGTGAACTACCCCCAAGATGGGTTTGGGTACATGCAAGCTCTCGCCCAACGCCAGGGGTTCACCTTCCCCTACTTGTACGATGAATCTCAAGAGGTGGCCCGCGCCTACGACGCAGCGTGCACGCCAGACTTCAGCGTGTATGATCAGGACTCGAAGTGTGTCTACCGAGGCCAATACGACGGCTCGAGGCCTGGAAATGACATTGACGTCTCTGGAGATGACCTCAGGCGGGTGGTGAATACGTTGCTCGCAGGAGAAGACGTGCCCGAGGCGGGTCAGATGCCCTCGTTGGGATGCAACATCAAGTGGAAAGGATGATCGCAAAAAAAGGCCCCCGTGAGGAGGCCTTTTTGATGGGGTAGAGCGTTGAAGATCAACCGCTGCACATTTCGCAGTCGGGACCGTTCTCGATGCTGCATGCTTGCACCTGCTGTTCGTAGGTCATCTCATCAGGATTGGCAGCCACAGCGGTCTGTTCGCCTTGTGGCTGTTCCTTGTACTTCTTGTCGACGGTGAACTTGATGGCGTCGGTGGCTGCCTTGGTGCGCAGGTAGTACATGCCGGTTTTCAAACCTTTCTTCCACGCGTAGAAGTGCATGGACGTCAGCTTGGAGTTGTTCACGTTCTCCATGAAGATGTTGAGCGACTGGCTCTGGCAGATGTATGCCCCACGGTCGGCCGCCATCTCGAGGATGGACTTTTGGGAAATCTCCCAAGCCGTGCGGTACAGGACCTTGAGGTTTTCAGGAATCTCAGAGATGTTCTGGACGGAGCCGTTGGCTGCGATGAGGCGGTTCTTCATGTCGTCATCCCAAAGGCCGAGCTTCGTCAAGTCACGCAACAAGTGCTTGTTGACCACGATGAATTCTCCGGATAG
>DKNS01000038.1:4393-6066 GCA_002469765.1 Flavobacteriales bacterium UBA7382
GTCGACGCCGTGGGCATGGGGGCCATGAGCAACGAGTTGCGCATGCCGTGTTCCTTGATTTCGTCCTTCAAGATGTCCCACTCCCAGCGGTCTGAGGGCTTCACGCCCCACAGGTCAAACTGGAGCTTGCCTTTGCTTGCGGGAGAGCCTTCGAAGGTCTCGTATGCACTTTCCTCCTTGGCCAAGTCCTTGGACGCGGTGCAGGCGGCGTAATAGATGGTCTCGAACACATCCTTGTTCAACTGGCGTGCTTCGTCGCTGTCGAAGGGGAGGCGCATCAAGATGAACGCATCGGCCAACCCCTGCACGCCAAGGCCGATGGGTCGGTGGCGCATGTTGGAGTTGCGCGCCTCAGGGATGGGATAGTAGTTCCGGTCGATGACACGGTTCAGGTTTCGGGTCACGCGGTAGGTGACTTCGAAGAGTTTGTCGTGGTCAAACGTGCGGTCCTCCTTCACAAACTTGGGGATTGCGATGGAGGCCAAGTTGCACACCGCCACCTCATCGGGAGACGTGTATTCGATGATCTCCGTGCACAAGTTGGATGAGCGGATTGTGCCCAGGTTCTGCTGGTTGGATTTGCCGTTGGCAGCGTCCTTGAACAACATGTAGGGCGTGCCGGTTTCCATCTGGCTCTCGAGGACTTTGAACCACAAGTCTTGAGCCTTGATGGTCTTGCGTCCTTTGCCTTCCGCCTCGTATTTGGTGTACAACGCTTCAAACTCCGGCCCCCAACTGTCGGCCAGGCCTGGGCATTCGTTTGGACACATGAGTGTCCAATCGCCATTTTCTTCGACGCGCTTCATGAACAAGTCGGGAGTCCACAAGGCGTAGAACAAGTCGCGCGCGCGTTGCTCCTCCTTTCCGTGGTTCTTCCGAAGTTCGAGGAAGTCGAAGATGTCGCTGTGCCAGGGCTCGATGTAAATCGCGAAAGAGCCTTTGCGCTTCCCGCCACCTTGGTCCACGTAACGAGCCGTGTCGTTGAAGACGCGCAACATCGGGACGATGCCGTTGGATGTTCCGTTGGTGCCCTTGATGTAGGAGCCAGTGCCACGGATGTCGTGGATGGCCAGTCCGATGCCCCCTGCATTTTGCGAAATCTTCGCGCATTGCTTGAGGGTGTCATAGATGCCAGAGATGCTGTCCTCTTTCATCGTCAGCAGGAAGCAGCTGGACATTTGAGGTTTTGGGGTGCCTGCGTTGAACAGGGTGGGCGTGGCGTGCGTGAACCAGCCTTCGCTCATCATGTTGTACGTTTCAATGGCGCTCTCCATGTCGTCCTTGTGGATGCCAACAGACACACGCATGAGCATGTGTTGTGGACGCTCCGCGATCTCTCCATTGAGCTTGAGCAGGTAGGATCGCTCGAGGGTCTTGAATCCGAAGAAATCGTAGTTGAAGTCTCGGTCGTAGATGATGCTCGAGTCGAGCAGTTCCGAATTCTTTTGGATGATCTCCCACACGTCGTCCGCGATCAAGCTGGCATTTTCACCGGTGACGGGGTCCACGTAGTTGTGGAGGTCCTCCATGGTTTCGGTGAAGGACTTCTTGGTCGCTTTGTGCAAATTGCTGACGGCGATGCGGCTGGCAAGTTGCGCGTAATCTGGGTGGGTCACAGCGTTGGTCGCAGCGACTTCCGCAGCGAGGTTGTCAAGCTCCGTGGTGGTCACCCC
>DKNS01000026.1 GCA_002469765.1 Flavobacteriales bacterium UBA7382
GGTGACCATTTCTGGTCCTTACGGGGAATTTTTCATCAAAGAGACCGGATCTGAGATGGTTTACGTGGGAGGTGGCGCAGGCATGGCGCCCATGCGATCCCACCTGTTCCATTTGTTCCACACTTTGAAAACCGGTCGAAAGGTCACGTTCTTCTACGGTGGACGTTCCAAGCGCGAGCTGTTCTACGTCGACGATTTCCGCGCCATTGAGAAGGAGTTCTCCAATTTCAAGTTCCACTTGGTGTTGTCCGAACCAGCTGAAGGCGACAACTGGAACGAGAAGAAGGATGTCAGCGACGAGGGAGATGGTTTCCTCGGATTTGTTCACAATGCGGTGATCGACCATCACCTTAAGGACCATGAGGCACCCGAAGACATCGAGTTCTATTTCTGCGGTCCGCCCATGATGAACCAAGCGGTCCTGAAGATGTGTGACGATTGGGGTGTGCCACCCGAAAACGTCAGTTTCGACGACTTCGGTGGCTGATTTCAGCATGCAACGAATCACAAAGGTCCTTGCCGTGGCAGGGGCCTTTGTCGTTTTCGGATGTCAGGGTCCCGGCGGCAGCGCAGACCACACCTCCAATGAAGGCAAGCTCTGGGTGCACCAAGGCAAGGCCCAAGGCACAACGTACACCATCAAGTACGTGGCCCATGATTCGGTGCCCCAGCAGGCCATCGACGACGAGCTCGAGCGGGTGGATGTGGAAATGAACGCGTGGCGCCCCGAGTCGGCCTTGTCCCGATTCAACGCCTTCTCCCGGACCGACACGGTGTTCGAGGTGCGCGATGCGGCACACGTGTGGGGGGTGCTTTGGGACATTTCATCCGACGTCCACATCGAGTCCAAAGGGGCGTTTGACGTGGCCATGGCCCCTTTGATGAAGCTCTGGGGATTTCGAACAGAGCGCCGCGACGTGGTGACCCAGGCCATGGTGGACAGCGTGCATGCATTTGCTCGGTTTCGAACCGACGTGGTGGATTTCAACGAGGTGCTGAACGACGGAGGCCAAAAGATGGCGGGCCACCTTTCGAAAGGAGACCCCAGGGTTTCGCTGGATTTCAATGCAGTTGCCCAAGGCTACACAGTGGACGGGTTGGCCGAGGTGCTTCAATTGAAGGGTGTGGCGCACGCCATGGTGGAGTTGGGGGGAGAGGTGAAGTGTTGGGGGAACAACCTGCAGGGCCAGCCTTGGCGCATTGCGGTGGACCGTCCTCAGGCCGTTGGTCGCTCCCTGCAGGCCGTTTACCCCGTGGAAAACACCTCGGTGTGCACGAGCGGCAATTACCGGAAAACGACGGTGGTGAACGGCCAACGCATCTCGCACACCTTGGATCCTCGCACAGGTCGTCCAGTGGAGCATGGGCTGTTGAGCGCGACGGTGGTCACCCCAAGCGCAGCTTACGCGGACGCCTATGCAACCGTATGCATGGTGTTGGGTCCAGAAGTCGGTGCGGCTTGGATCGACAGCCTGCAACAGGCTGGCAAGTCGGTCGAAGCCTTGTTCATCATGTCGGATTCCACAGACGCGTACAGTTTTTGGGCGACACCCAACATGCGCGAGCAATTGACTTGGTTGTCGGAGTTGCCGGAAGTGGGGCGCTGATGACGCTCAGGACTTGAATCAGGCTGGACTTTCCGCCTGACATGCGTCTTGTGGACGGGCTCCACAGACGCTGCATCCTCCGTCGTCGCTTTGAAGCATGGGGTTGTTGCTGGCGCACGTGCCGCTGAACTCGCCCCCTGGTTTCACCAGGATTTTGATGGCAATGCCAGCGACCCCCAAGCCAAGGAGGCCGATTGTCAATAAAATCTCAACAACTCCCATGCCTTAAAGGTAGTGGAAGCTTGGAATTGGGCCTACGTTCATGCTTTAATTCCCCCGCTTTGACTCGGTTGTTTTTCAGGTCTTGTTTCGTTTTGCTTGCAGGGTTTCTCATCCAGCATGGGCGCATAAACGCCCAAGACTGCGGGTGCCCGTTGGTGACCCAACGCGACACGGTTTGGGTGACGGACAATTCCGGTGCAGGAATGGGGAGCCAGGTGTGGACATGCGACCACCACTACGTGCTTCAGGGGGAAGTCTTTGTCAATCCAGGGGACACCCTCCTGATTGAGCCTGGCACCGTGGTGCTGGGGGCCCAAGGCGAAGGTCGAAGCGAAAGCCTCTTGGACATCCCGTTCGCATTTGGTTCTGTCAAATCGGTGACATTTTCCGCCATGCCGGGGGCCTTGATCGTGTCGAGAGATGCCTTTTTGGATGCCCAAGGAACGGCGACATGCCCCATTCAATTCTCTTTTTTGGGGGATCCGATGGACGGCTCGGTGGGCCTTGATGTCCGAGGTATGTGGGGCGGTTTGGCCTTGTGTGGAGGGGCCCAGACCAACACGCTCAACCTCGACCTGTCCTTTGCCAATGCACCCATGTTCACAGGCGGCGTGGGTTCAGGGGAGGATCTTCTTGAAGGTGTTGTGGATGTCTCGGGGCAACAACGTCACGTCTATGGCGGCAACATGAATCCACATGGATCCTCTGGCGTCCTGCGACACTTGTCCATCCGCCATGGCAGCACCAACTTGGGGTGGAACCAGAGCGGCAATGGCCATGAGACCGATTTGCTCCAACTGGGAGCCTGTGGTTCTGGCACGGTGGTTGAAAACATCGAATTGGTCGCGTCGGCCGACGACGGGCTCCACATTTTTGGCGGCTTGGTGGAGGTGCGGCGCGTGGTGTCGGCCTTCCATGCGGAAGATGCGTTTGAAAGCGACCAGGGCTGGCAAGGCGTTGGGCAGCATTGGTTTGGGCTTCAAGACACGGCATTGGCCCATGCCAGCAATCCCCCTGGCCAAAGCTTTGTATACGACGCGGAAGGCGACGACTTCGAGGAGAGCAACATGGACCCCTCGGCGGAACCGTATTGCACTCCGGCCATGAGCAACCTCACTTTGGTGACCAACGGGGCGGATTACGCGGCGTGCTACCACAGCCTTCCTGGGGGCGATTGGACCAACAGCATTGTGCACGGGGTGGTCGACGCTGGGATTGAGATCCAGCACTATTTGTCGTGCGATGGGTTCAATGCCATCATGCCCAGCCAATACGGCATCCTGACTCTGCGAAATTGGCGGGTCTGTGGAGAGGCTGGGGTCATCCCGGGGCGTTACAACGGGAACTACGGTGCCCAAGAGGAGCTCTCGGGCTGGTTGGCCGACAGTGGGAATGTTGTGATGGAGGTGCTCCAGGATGGTGCCTTCACGCTGGAAGGGGGCATGTTGGTGGAAGGGCTCGACCCAAGGCCTGTTTTAGGACAAACAGTGACGCCACACTACACGGCGTTGGACGACCGACTGGAGGTGACGTCCTACCACGGGGCATTCCATCCGATTCTGGAACCTTGGTTCGCAGGCTGGTCTGCCTTGGACGGCATGGGACTCTTTGCAGGCGAGGTTGTGTTGACGGAAGGTTGCACGTACGATTTTGCATGCAACTACGACCCCTTGGCTCTTTTGGACGATGGCAGCTGTGAGCGCGAGTCGTGTTCAGGGTGCACCTTTGAACTTGCTTGCAACTACGACCCGGCTGCCCTGTTGGACGACGGGTCATGCGCCACCGAGGGTTGCTCAGGGTGCACTTGGACTGAGGCAGAGAATTACGACCCCGTCGCCACCCTTGACGATGGGACTTGTGTGATGGTGGTGAACGAGGACACTTGTCCTGCCGACCTCAACGAAGACGGCGATGTGACGTCTGTCGACTTGCTGATGCTGCTCTCGGTCTACGGGGAGCCCTGCTGAGGTCGTCCTCAGCCGATGATGCCTCGGACATCTTTGAAGAAGGTGCGCAGCGCCACTTTAGGCTCAACCCCTTGCTTCTGGGCTTCCTCCAACACACGCCTGGCGCCCAAGATGTTGGTCAACCTGTCGCCCAAGACAGACACGTCGTTGGCTTCGTCGTCCATGGAGGCGTAAACTTCCTGCTCAAGCTTGGCGAGTCCAGCCATGTCGTACTCTGCGATGAGCTTCCGGATCTCTGCAGCGTTCATGAGGCGATGGCGTCTGTGAGCTCGGTCACGCGGTCCTTTTTGGCAGTGGCGAATTCTTCCAACAACTTGCCGTCCTTGAAGCCTGCGAAGTAGGGGAGGTCGTTGATCTTGAACGCTTCTTTCACATCCAAGTTTTCTTCGACGTCCACATCAATGAAGGTGACATCAGCGTATGCGTCGCTCTGCTTCAGCGATTCCACATGAGGGGCCAACAATTTGCACACCCCGCACCAAGAGGCGTGGAAGCGGATGAGAAGTCTGGGTTGGGACTTGATCTGTCCCACGAGGTCTTGAAGGTTCATGTGAATGCGGCTTCTGATTTCAAATTCGAAGGTGCAACAAATGGACGAAAAATTGGTTCGACTTGCAGGCCAAACGTGCAACCTTAGGCACACACCGCGCCTACCTTTGAGGCATGAACACGCGTGCGCAACACCTCGAAGCATTTGGCCGATTGTTGGACATCATGGACGACCTCCGGGAAAAATGCCCTTGGGACCGGAAGCAGACCTTTGAATCGCTTCGGCACCTGACCATCGAAGAGACCTACGAGTTGGCCGATGCGATTTTGGACGCCGACGTGGAAGAAATCAAAAAAGAGACCGGCGATTTGCTTTTGCACATGGTGTTCTATGCCAAGTTGGGATCCGAATTGCCCGAGGAAGAAGGGGGGTATGACATTGCCGATGCGCTGCACAGCATCTGCAACAAACTCGTGGACCGTCACCCTCACATCTATGGGGACGTGGAGGCCAACGACGAGGAAACGGTCAAGGCCAACTGGGAAAAGCTCAAGCTCAAAGAAGGCAAAAAGTCGGTGCTTGAGGGTGTGCCTCGTTCGCTTCCCAGTATGGTGAAGGCCCACCGGGTACAGGACAAAGTCCGTGGCGTGGGTTTTGACTGGGACCATGTTGGACAGGTTTGGGAAAAAGTGCAAGAAGAGCTCGGAGAGCTCCAAGACGAGGTGAAGGCACCTACGGTCAACCCCGACCGCGTGGCCGACGAATTCGGAGACGTGATGTTCGCCATGATCAACTACGCCCGGTTCTTGGACGTCAACCCCGATGAGGCCTTGGAACGCACGACTCGCCGGTTCATCGCCCGTTTCCAGCACTTGGAGCAAGCGGTCTCCAAGGATGGCAAAGATCTCGCCGAGATGGACCTCGCCGAGATGGATGCGTACTGGGACCGTGCCAAAAAAGAGCTCGGCTGAGTGCCCCAGATGTCAGTCGAGCTGGTCCGCGACTTGGCTTGCGAACGAGTCACCCCAAAGACCATATTGCGCCCCGCTCGGATGAAGCC
>DKNS01000163.1:0-18100 GCA_002469765.1 Flavobacteriales bacterium UBA7382
AAGAAGCTAGACCACGTGGTCCCGCTGAACGAAAAAGAAGAAGGCGTGCTGCATAAACCTGCACAGCTGTTTACCTACGACTCTTCACTCACTCCGTCAGAATGATTTCACTTCACACCATCATGAAGGCCACCTTCCGCATTGCCCTCGGCGCTTGCTTCACCCTTGCCAGCGGCTTCGCTTTGACCGCCCAACTCGTGTGGACCGACCCGGCATTCCCGACGCCCGAGGACCAAGTGACCCTGTACTACGACATCGCCGAAGGCAACGGCGCGCTGCTGGAGGCCAATCCACCCTTTCCTGGAGGGCCATTCATCTACGCCCACACTGGGGTGATCACAAACGAAAGCTCTTCTCCCGCCGACTGGCAACATGTTCAAAACCCCTGGCCAGGCAACGGCAATCTGAGCGAAGCGAACAACGGCAACGTGTTGCTTCCTGTGGAGGGCACCGTGCACAGTTTTGACTTTGGCGGACTGACGCTGGCGGAGTTTTACGGGGTGGACACAGGAGAGGCCATCGAACAGCTTGCCTTTGTGTTTCGCAACGCGAACGGAAGCATCGTCGGCAAAACCTCCGACGAGGGAGACATTTTTCACGACGTGTCAGACGGCACCTTTGAAGTGGCTCTGACATCACCGAATGGCGCTTCCGTGGTGGAGACCTTGGGCACCACTGTCACGTTGCAAGCTCAAGCCACCCAGCCTTGCAACATGACCCTGCACGTGAATGGAGAGTTGGTCGCCTCAGGCATGGGCACTTCATTGAGCCACGACCTCGTCTTGGGCACCGCAGGCGATTACGACGTCACGTCTACAGGAACGGTCGATGGACTCACGAGCACAGACGCCGCCGTGGTGGTGGTCCTTCCCGACACACCGCCAGTGCTTTTACCTCCTGCTGGAGTCGTGGACGGCATCAACCACATCGACAACGGCACCGTCATCCTCCAATGGACGGCCCCTTTCAAGGACTTTGTGTTCGCTTTGGGGGATTTCAATGGTTGGACGTTGAGCACGGCTTCCATGATGTACGACACAGGCAATGGCGAAACTTTTTGGATCGAATTGAACAACCTCGTGCCTGGCCAGGACTACCGCTACCAATACCACATCATGCCCGACGACATCCGGGTGGCCGATGCCTACGCCGAAGTCATTCTAGACCAATGGAATGACCCCTGGATCCCCGAAAGCACGTACCCAGACATGCCGGCTTACCCAGCCAATCACACGTCGGGACCAGTAAGTGTCTTCACGCCGGGCGAGATGCCGTTTGAGTGGACCGACAGCAGCTTTCAGCGCCCAGATCAAGAGAACTTGGTCATTTACGAGTTGCTCGTTCGGGACTTCTCTGAGGAGCGTTCTTTCCAGTTCATCATCGACTCGCTGGACTACCTCGAATCTCTTGGCATTCAAGCGCTGGAATTGATGCCCGTGAACGAATTCAACGGCAACGACAGCTGGGGATACAACCCTACATTTTACTTCGCCGTGGACAAAGCTTACGGGACCAAAGATGACCTTAAGGCCCTGGTGGACGCGTGCCATGACAGAGGCATCGCCGTGATTTTAGACGTGGTGTACAACCATGCTGATCAACCCAATCCGTTCATCACCATGTATTGGGAAGACTGGACGGTGTTGCCTTACAACCCCTGGTTCAATGTGGTCGCGCCCCACAGCTTCACTTGGTTTTACGATTGGAACCACAGCAGCCTGCGCACCCGAGAATTTGTCAAACGCAACTTGAACCACTGGGTGGCGAATTACCACATCGACGGATTCAGATGGGACTTCACCCAAGGACTCGTGCAACAACAAGGCGTGGACGGGAACTACAACACCCAACGCATTCAATGGCTTAAGGAATACGGCGACCATGTTTGGGCTGAGGACCCCAGCGTGTACATGATTTTAGAGCATTGGTGTGACTTCAATGAGGAGATGGAACTGGCCAATTACAGCGGGGCCAATGGGGTCACCAGCCCTGGATTCATGCTGTGGAGCAACGCCACCCAAGGGTACCAAGAAGCAAGCATGGGTTACAGCGGCAACGACATTGGGTGGGCCAACTTCCAATCCCACTCCTTCCAAGACCGACATGCGTTGGCTTACGCTGAAAGCCACGACGAGGAGCGACTGATGTACAAGAATCTGCAGTTTGGAAACAGCAACGGGAATTACGACGCGAGCCATGAAGTCATCGCTTTGAGAAGGCAACAACTCACCATGGCGTTCAACTTGTTGATGCCTGGTCCCCGCATGATTTGGCAGTTTGAGGAGCTAGGGTACGATTACAGCATCAACACCTGCAGCGACGGCGTCACAGTGGACCCAGACTGCAGGGTGGCTGCCAAGCCCGTTCGATGGGATTATTTCAGCGAACCCGAGCGCAAGCACCTCTACGACGTGAGCGGCGCCTTGGCCGCGCTGAAGAGGGATCACCCTGCGTTTGGCACCGACGCCACATGGTTCAATTTGGACGTGGGAAGCTACGGCAAGCGCATGCGCTTTGAGCACAGCACAGGCGACGCCGTGGTGGTGGGAAACTACAAGACCACTGGCATTGACATGATTCCAGGGTTCACCCACACGGGCACATGGCACGATTTTCTCACAGGCGAATCCCTGGACGTGACCGATCTCGACGCGGCCATGCCGTTTGCACCCGGAGAGCTTCACATTTACACAGACACCCCTCTTGAAACGCCTTTGTTGCAGGAAATTGATGTCGATTTGGACGGCCAGCTGGCTTCAGAAGGAGACTGCAACGACCAAGACGCCAACATTTACTCTGGCGCCGTGGACATCGCGTTGGACGGCATTGACCAAGACTGTGACGGAGAAGACGCGCTCACATCGGTGGCCGAACCCACTGACCGCTGGTCTGTCTTCCCCAACCCGGCGACCGACATCTTGACCTTGCAACACCCTGCATCTGACTTGCTCACGACTTTCACTCTGCTCGACGCTTGGGGTCAACGCCTGAACGTAAATGCTGCGATGGGCGCGGGCTCGGTGAGCATCGACCTGTCTGGGATCGCCGACGGGGTGTATCAATTGACATGGATGGAGGCAGGCCACGTCTTTTCCACACCTGTGCACAAAATGACCCGATGAACCGACAGGGCTTGGTGTATTTTTGACACCATCACTCTTTGGGGGGGGCACCCAAGACAAAACAAATCCATGATTCCAATTCAACGAATCGCCTCCACCGCGTTTGCGCTCGCGCTGTTTGGCACAGCGTGGGCCCAAGGCACGGTCAAAGGCAAAATCACGGACGAGCAAGGCACGCCCCTTCCGTCGGCCACCGTGGCCGTCTCGGGTGGCAACGGCATATTCACCGACTTCGACGGCACCTTTGAGCTTCAACTTGCCGAGGGAGAATACACGCTATCATGTTCTTACATCGGCTACCTCACCAAGACCAAAAAGGTCTCCGTAAAAAATGGAGAAACGATGACCAAGAACATCCGTCTGTCAGAAGACGCCGTGATGTTGAACGAATCTGTGGTTGTGGGCTACGGCGTCCAACGCAAGAAGGAAGTCACCGGATCCATCGCCACCATCGATTCCAAGGAAATCACCGCTGTCCAAACCCCGTCGTTTGAGGCTGCGCTCCAAGGCCAAGCCGCAGGCGTTCAGGTCACCCAAGGCTCGGGAATGGCGGGGAGTGCTTCCATTGTTCGCATCCGTGGCCTCAGCTCGATCTCAGCAGGTGGAGACCCGTTGTACGTGGTGGACGGCATCCCCATCACCCAAGACTACTTCGCCGGTGGGAACAGCGGCGCGATGAACCGCAACCCTCTGGCGTCACTTAACCCCAACGACATCAAAGAAATTCAGGTGCTCAAAGACGCGGCTGCCACGGGCATTTATGGATCACGAGGGGCCAACGGCGTCATTTTGATCACCACCAAGCGCGGGGTCAAAAATGGCATTCAAGTGAGCTACGGATCTTCAATTGGATACGGAGAATCCACCGCCAGGCCCAACATGATGACCACAGAGGAATACCTCACAATCCGTCAGGAAGCGTGGGAGAACGACGGCGGCACAGGCTACGTGTGGCTTCCTTTGCTGAGCACCCCGGGGTCGAGTCCCGACGCGCGGCGGCGGGCGCACGAGCAAGCGCTTGAAACCAACACCAATTGGTTTGACCTTTTCACACGTCGCGCCCAGAAAACCCAGCAAAACATTGGGTTGCGGAGCGGAGGTGAGAAATGGTCCATGTACAATGGGGTGAGCTACGACAAGAACGAGAGTTACGCGATTGGCAACAGCTACACCCGACTCAGTGCCCGGACCAACTTTGATTGGACGCCGAACGACAAACTCAAAGTCCTGTTGTCTGGCAGCACGTCTGAAGGCCGCAACCAACGTGTCCGCGGCGGATGGTCTGGCGGCATCGGCGCATCGATGTCGACGGCCTTGCCTTACATGTCACCCTTCGTGTTGGACTCCACGTTCGATGCCAATGGCAACCTGACCAACACCGAGCGCAACTACGAACTCAACCGATGGTTTAACCCGATGGCGTACCAAGACTTGATTCAATGGCGCGAGACAGAGCGCCGTCAGATCGCCACAGGCCAAATCGTGTACAGTCCACACAGCAGGGTGGACGTCGTGGTGAACGGAGGGTACGACAACAGCCGTCTTGAGAATGATTCCCATGAAGACGCGTACCTCGACCGGACCAACGGCTTCTCTTATGCCAACTGGAGCGAGTACAACGCCCGGAATTACAACTTAGGTGGAAACGCCACGTTCCGCGTGCTCGACAACGATTCCACGAGCCTGTCTCTGATGATTGGGGCGGAGGCGCAGAAATTCGAAAGCGACGGCTTTGGCTTCAACTTGCGTGATTCTGAAGGCCCCGCATACGACATCACAACGTTGCGTGACTCATTGTTTGGGCTCCACGACAGCCTCTACGACGGGGTCTCGTCCGTCACCAATGCCTACCCCATTCAGTATCGCACCGACGGCTTCGCTTCCACGTTTGCGCGGATGAATTTCAGCCTCTTGGACAAATACTTCTTCCAGGCGACTGCGCGGGTCGATGGATCCTCTCGCTTCGGAGAAAACAACCGCTTCGGCTTCTTCCCATCGGCCTCCATTGGCTGGGTGGCCAGCGACGAAGATTGGTTCAACTCGGAGACGATCAGCTTTCTGAAATTCCGCACCAGCTGGGGACGCACTGGAAACGCCAACATCGACGGTTTCAGCCGCTTCGCTCTTTATGTAGACCAGAGCCAAGGCGTCACTTATGCGGGCGACACCTTGGTGTTCCCCACCCAACCCGGCAACCCCGACTTGCGTTGGGAAACAGTCCGCACGGTGGACGCCTCGGTGGAAATGGGGTTGTGGAGCGACCGCGTGTCCGTCGAGCTCGGGTTCTACGACAAGTTGGCCAGCGACGTGCTCATGAACGTGGAACTCCCCTCCCACACCGGCTTCAACAACCGTTCCGTCAACGCGGGTGAAGTGCTGAACCGTGGGGTGGAACTGGGCGTCACCTCCAACAACCTCTCAGGCCCTGTTTTGTGGAAGACCACCCTGAACTACGCCTACAACCACAACGAATTGGTGAGCACAGGTGCCTTCACCGAGGACGCCATCTCAGGAGGAACCAACGACAGCCGTGCTGTGACCGGCGCGCCGTTGACGACTTACTTCTTGGTCCCCTTCAGCCACGTCGACCCCGAATCGGGACTTCCCGTTTACATCGACATCGATGGCAACGAGACTTTCGAATACAACCTCGAAGATCGAAGAGCCGTGGGAGACGGATTGCCCGACCACGTGGCCGGGCTTCGCAACGAGTTCTCTTGGGGGAATTGGAGCTTCAGCTCTCAATTCACGGCGGCGTTTGGGGCCAAAATTTGGGACAGCTCTGCCAAGCGCCAACTCGGCGTCGTCACTGATTGGAACATGCGCACCGACTTGTTCGACCGCTGGAGGCAGCCAGGCGACATCTCTTCGTTCCCTCGACTCACCCTGGACGAAACCACGTACGGCCTGCCTGCTGGATTTCCCTGGTGGAACACAAGCCTCTTCATGTACGACGCCAGCTACGTCCGGTTGCGCAACGCCTCGCTGTCTTACCGCGTGCCCATGGAACGGGGTGACGTGACCTTCCGCGTGGCAGGAAACAACCTCTTCGTCCTCACCAACTTCATCGGACTCGATCCCGAGTTGACCCGGGACTTTGAAAACCGTCAAGACAGGAATTTCTCCGGAGGCGCCAACTACTTGACCGCTCCACAGGAGCGCTCTGTCATCTTTTCCATCGCCGCCAACTTCTGATTGCCATGAAGCACATTCAACACACTTTCACGGCCCTGTTGGGATTGGTTCTTCTCCTTCCCGCATGCCGTTGGCTTGAAGTCAACCCCGACCAGTACATCTTGGCGGAAGATGCCTTGGAAACCCCTGAGGACATGCAAGCCCTTCTCGTCTCGTGTTATGACGTCCTGGCCAACCTCTACGACGGCGACGTCCAGCTCATGAACGAACTGCGCGGCGACAACACCAACGAACCACTGTCCAACAACGACTTTAAGGCGATATACAACCGTGAGACCATCCGCTGGACCTCCTACGTGGGTGGCGTTAACCGCGACTTCTTCTACCCGGTGTTGCGCGTCAACAGCCTCTTAAGCAGCTTCGATCTGATTGAAGGTTTGAGCAACGAAGACCGCAATCGCATGGAGGCCGAAGCGCTTTTTATCCGTGCTTTCTGCTTCTGGGGTGCAGTCAAAATGTTTGCCCAGCCCTACGGCTACACAGCAGACAACAGCCATCCAGGAATACCACTGCCCACCTTCCTCAGAGATGCACCCTTCCCCAGGGCCAGCGTGGCAGAGGCTTACGGCCAAATCGAAGCGGACCTGAACGTCGCGATTGCTGGGTTGCCCGCAACCAACGGGGTCTACGCCACCAGCCATGCAGCGAAAGCCCTCCTCTCCCAAGTGCACTTCCTGAAGCAGGAATGGCAGCAGTCGGCAGACTTGGCCACCGAGGTCATCGAATCGGGCGAATACGCCCTTGAACAACCCGAAAGCGACAGCGCCTTTGTGGTGATGCGCCTCCCGATTGGGTCAAGCAGCAGCGAGACCATCTTCGGTGCGTACAGCACGTTGAGCACCAACGACAACCGAACAGACCAATTTGTCCAATGGTGGCAACCAACCGCCAATCCTGAAATCAGCCTCACAACCGATTTTTGGAATTGGTTTCAACAAATTGCTCCAGGCGCCAATGAGGACCATCGTGCTTTGTGGCTGGCAAATCAGCCCACTGAAGGCAAAGCTTTGCTCACGCGTTTCAACGAACACAGCTTCTTCAACGTCCCCCTCATCCACCTGACCCAGATGATGCTGATCCGGGCAGAATGCCAAGGGGAGATGGAGAGCGGCTTGGGGCAAGCCATTGACGACCTGAACACCATTCGAAACCGGGCAGGCATCACATCTGCCGTCTACCTGCTGGGGACAGACGCCACCTCAGAAGATGTCATCGCAGCCGCACGTCACGAATACCGAAAGGAGACGCTGGGCATGGGTCTTTGGGTGGAACAGCTCCAACGCCGAGGCACCATGGGAGAAGACATCGTGATCCGCAATGCCCCTTGGGATTGCCCAGGAATGGCCCTGCAATTCTCCGCCTCTGAAGGCAACGTCGCAGGTTTTGAATTCAACGAAGTGGGCGGATGCAACTGACAAACACGAGCAACATGAACACAACAACGATTCAACAAACGGTGCTCAGTGCCACGATCGCCCTGAGTGCGGTGGCCTGCCTGTGGAGTTGCAAACCAGAGCTTCAAGGAGAACTTGGCCAACCATTTAACAAGGTGGACGGCATGATTGGCGTGTGGGAATTGGACAGCTTTTCCCAGACCGACTTGCAAAGTGCGTTGACCGAAGTCCGCGATCTCAGCGAACTGTACATCGACGGCACGGTGACCCCCATGCGCATCACGTTGAATGAAGACCGCTCTTACGCCGTCAGCCTCGAAAAAGGCAGAAATTACTTCGGGGACATGGGCACTTGGGGGTTGGACGACGAAGAGCACCCGACCTTCCTCATCCTCCAGACCATGGACGAGATGGGCATGGTGACAGACACCTTGCAGTACAATCTGGGGGCGGTGGTTCGTCCGCACGATTCCATCTTGGACATCGTGTACGACCGTCCATGCGACGGCGACCCCGTCCTTGCTTACACCTTCAGCTTTACACGACAGTCATGAAGATCTTGTACACCTCTGCCACCTCAATTGCCCGTGCCGCGTGGAGCCTTGGACTGGGCTCTGCCCTCTGCCTTGTTGGATTTGGCCAAGCCGTGACTGTGACCCCGAGCCCCACAGCCCTTCAAGAAGAAGTGACCCTGACCATCGACGTCGGCAAGAGTGAAGAAAATGGCCTCAAGAACATCCTGGAAGCCAACCCAGATTTGCCCGTCTACATTTGGACATGGGCCCCAAGCGACCCCGTCGGCACCAACGGCTCTTGGAACAACAGTTCCGACGGATGCCTGTTGACCCACCAAGGCGGCTTGAAGTACTCCTTGACCTTTGTGCCTGCCGAGTTCTACAACAACCCAAGCGGCTTGTACAGTCAAGGCATCTCATGCCTTGCCAAGCTGAAAGACGGCGCCCCCTACCCTGGGTTTGAAGACTTCGGCGAAGCGAAAACAGAGGACTTCAATGTGGGCATCCTACCCAAGCTGTGCGAAGACCGAATGTGCATCTTCCCTGAAACCCGTCGCGCGAGCGACTTTGTGAGCATCACCTACAACACCAACTTGGACACGGCCTTGAACGTGCAAAAGGGTGAAGACGTGCACCTCCAATTGAGGGCCCGCGGAACCGACGGACAGTTCTATGAACTTGCTGAAGACGACCAGGTGAGCAACACTCCCGAGCTGAAGATGACACCTGTCGAGGACAAGCCTGGTTTTTACCGATTCATCGTGCTGCCCGAAGAATTCTTTGGGTCTTTGATGCCAGACGGTTTGGGAATTTTAACCATGGTCGCATTCCCCACCAAGGCTGGATTTGATTACGCCCCCGACACCACGCCGTGGGACGGGTTGTACTACGAAACCAGCATTCCATTGCTCGATTGCGAGTGACCTGAACATGACAAAGCAAAGCATCTTCTCAAAGGCCCTGGCTTGCGTCATGGCCTTTGTTGCGTTCTGGGGTTGTGCCCCTCGAAACGTCCCGACTTCAGCAAACTGGGGACCAACCATGCCCATCGGGGCAGGCGCTTTGGAGACCGACCTTCTGCTTCAAGATTGGCTCATGCCAGGGCAGCACGTCGAATCGATGGTGTACCACCCAGACCCTGGTGAAAGCACTGCCCTTGGCGTCATGAAAGGGGGCGCGACACTGCCATCTCCCCCTTCGAGCGGATTGGGACATGTCGCCATCCGAACCAGCGAAGCAGAACTTCATGTACCCGTCCTCGGCAAAGGGGAGTGCACCATAAAAGCGACGTATGTCCCCGAGGCCGGCCACAGCCCAGAACACGTGCAATTCGTGGGCGACGCCACAGGCTGGACGCCTCAAGACGCCAACCCACAGGAAAACGGAAGTTGGACTTACGACTTGACACTTTTGCCCGGCAGCCACCCCTACCAGTGGGTGGTGGATGGCAATTGGAAGCTGGACAGCCGGAACCCCATGTCTGTGTCCAATGGCATGGGCGGACAAAATTCTGCCTTGGTCGTCGAAACCCCTTCCGCTCCTTCATTGAAAGCACATGGGCAAGGTTCGAAGGTGTTTCTGTCCACCGATGGCCCCGCCACCTTGCTCGTGATGATGGACAATCATGTGGTTCATTTCGGCGACCATGACAATGCCGTGGTGCTTCCTCTGTCGCTGCAAGGCGAGCCGGTGGGTCGACGACACCTGCGGGCTTGGGCTGCTCATAACGGAGGCATCTCCCAAGACCTCCTCTTGCCAATTGAAGACAACGAAGTAATCACCCAGACTGACCAATTGACAAGGTCAGATTGGCACATCGCCACCATGTACTTTCTCATGGTCGACCGTTTTGCCGACGGCAACCCAGACAACAACGAGCCTGTGCAAGATTCCGAGATCCAACCTGAAGCCAACCACCAAGGTGGGGACTTGCAGGGCGTCGAGCAACGCCTTCGATCAGGATACTTCCAGGACCTCGGGATCAACACGGTCTGGATCTCGCCTGTGACCCAAAACGCCGAAGGGGCTTGGGGACTATGGCAAGACAGCGCCCGCACCGACATCACCAGCCGATTCAGTGGATACCATGGTTATTGGCCTGTGAGCTGCACCAGGGTCGACCGTCGGTTTGGATCTCAAAGTGCGCTTGAAGCCCTCACCCAAAGCGCACATGAACATGAAATGAACGTGGTCCTGGACTACGTGGCCAACCACGTCCACCAAGACCACCCCTTGATGGAAGTTCACCCGGACTGGACCACCGACCTCTACCTTCCTAACGGGACCATGAACACCGAAAAGTGGGACGAACACCGACTCACCACATGGTTCGACACCTTTATGCCGACTTTGGATTTTGAAAGGAACGAGGTCAGCGAGGTGATGAGCGACAGCGCGGCATGGTGGGCATACCACAGCGGCATTGATGGATTTCGCCACGACGCAACCAAACACATCCCAGAATCTTTCTGGAGGAAGCTCACCTACAAGTTGAAGGAAGCCCAACAGCAGAACGGGAAGCGCATTTTCCAAATTGGCGAGACCTACGGCAGTCCCGACCTCATCGGCAGTTACCTCTCGTCAGGCATGATCGATGCCCAATTCGACTTCAACCTGTACGACAAGCTGTTGGGTGCCATCGCGTTTGACGACGGAAACTGGGAGGATTTGGTTCAAACCAACCGCGAAAGCCTTCAAGCCTACGGCGCACATCACCTCATGGGCAACATCACGGGCAACCAAGACCGGCCTCGCTTCACGTCGCTTGCGGACGGCAGCCTTGACCCGCAAGAGGACACCAAATTCCAAGGCTGGACGCAAGACATTCAACACAACGGGGACCAGGGCTACGCCAAAATGCGCCTGCTGATGGCGTACCTCATGTCGGTGCCAGGAATCCCTTGCGTCTACTACGGAGACGAAATCGCCGACGTGGGAGGCAACGACCCAGACAACCGCCGGATGATGCGGTTCGAAAGCTTGAACGAGCAAGAGAAGCGCACGCGTGATTGGACCTCAAATTGGGCCAAATTGCGCACGAGCCACATGGCCATGTTGTACGGCACGACTGAATTCACTCTGCTAAGCCCAGACGTCCTGCTCGTCACCCGAACCTACTTGGATCAGCAGGTGCATGTAGCCTTGAACCGCAGCGGCGTCGCCCAGCCCATGGACCTCGCGTCGCTCACACCGGACGATGGCCAAGATGCCCCTGCCCTCGTGTACCTTGCAGGGCAAGAATCCACCACTGAACTTGAGCCTTTCGGCGCAGTGGCCTTTGAAATCGACACACACTGACCCTTGCTTGCCATGAATCTGTTTAAAACCACCTTCAAGACCGCCGGCCTTCTGGGCTTGGCATCTATGTCTTGCCAACTTTCAGCCCAAACCACCTGGCAACTCGAAGAGACCACGTTGGTGGAATACGACCTCGCGACAGGCATCAGCATCCCTTGGGAGCTGCTGTGGGGGCCGGATGACATGCTGTGGTGCACCACCCGTTATGGAGACGTGCTGCACATCGACCCCGCCACAGGCGCCTACGACACCGTGTTGGAATTGGATGTGTACGGTGGCAATGGGGAGCCTGGATTGCTGGGCATGGCCCTGCACCCCGACTGGGACACCACCCCTGAGGTGTACTTGGTCTACACCCAAGGCAGTTGGATTGGAGGTACCTCAGAGAGGCTGAGCAAATTCACCTGGAACGGAACCGAGTTGATCGACGAGCAAATCTTGCACAGCGTGGAAGCCGGAGGCATTCACAACGGCAGCCGTTTGCTGGTCCTTCCCGACAACACCTTGCTCATGACCACAGGCGACGTGGGCGACGGCGGCGTCAGCTCTCAGAGCGACAACTCCGACAACGGCAAAGTGCTGCGGTTCAATCTCGACGGCAGCGTTCCAGCCAACAACCCTACCCCAGGCAGCCATGTATGGAGCAAGGGGCATCGGAACGCCCAAGGCCTCTGCCTCGGCCCCAATGGATTGGTCTACAGCTCAGAGCACGGACAAAGCAATTGGGACGAGTTCAACATCATTGAACCCGGACGCAACTACGGGTGGCCCAACGTCGAAGGAGAATGCAACACCAACGCAGAACAAGCGTTCTGCGAGGCCAACAATGTGATGGAGCCCCTCACGACGTGGTCGCCTTGCGCCGCAGTCAACGGCATCGAGTACTACGACCACGTGGCCATCCCAGAATGGCAAGGGTCTGTCTTGATGGCCGTGTTGGGCGGATTTGCACTCAACGACAAGCGCCTGAGCGTGCTCCACATGAGTGATGACGGCATGTCCATCGAAAGCGAAGACGAGTTCTTTTCTGAATTCAACCAACGCGTCCGCGACGTCGCGGTCAACCCTTACACCGGCGCCGTTTACCTCGCCTTCAATGGACCGAGCTACCCTGGATCAGGCTTGAACATCATCAAGGAATTCCGCCCCCAATCTGCCGACCAAGTGCAGAACTGGAGTGACGAACGAGGCCTTGACATGTTCCCCAACCCCACGTCGTCCAGCGTGCGCCTCGAAGTGGGCGCGGCGTGGGATCGCGCAGAGGCAAGTGTGTACGACGTGCAAGGAAAAGAAATGTGGCGCGGAGTGTTGACGTCAGGCTTGAGCCTGAACGTCGAGTCTTGGAATCCTGGGACGTACTTCCTTGCGGCCACTGGAGACCAAGGACACACCCTCTCTCGGACGCTGATCGTAAAATGACCTTCGCCGAGCACTTGACAAGCAAAATCTCATTGGCATGCGCGGCCTGGGCCATCGCCTCTCTATCCTGCTTGGCCGCGCCAAAAGCCGTCCAAGAACAAGACTCCTTGTGGCAGCAATGGGTTCAATTGGATTCAGCCGCCGTGTCCACCTACGCTCCGCTGCTGCCTTCCGAGCAAATCACCATGAGCTTGTGGACCGCGGACAGCGCCCTCACGACAGGATTTGGCAGTCCGGACGTCGCCAATGCCCTCAATGCGATTCCAGGCGTGTTGATGGAAACCCGCGGGCTCGGAGGCAGCCGAAGGCTGAGCATCCGAGGTTCCTCGCTCCGCAGTCCTTTCGCCGTCCGCAACACCATGCTCTTCATGCATGGCTTCTGCCTGACCGAGGCCGACGGCACAAGTCCAGTAGAATGGCTTGAGCCGAGCTGGTCTGCTCCGCTTCGCGTGGTTTCTGGACCTGCAGCCACCTCGTACGGCGGTGCCTACGGTGGCGCCATACTCGCGGAGCCAGGCTCAAGCCCAGGAAAGGCGCAGGTGAGGACGTCATTCGGAACCACAGGACGTTCGGGTGGGCTTCAATCGCACAACAGCATTCAGGTTGGAGGAGGAGTCTGGGAAGCTCGTTTGGCACATGCCCAAAACACGGGATTTCGCGAATGGGAAAGCAACGAACGGTGGCAAGCCGAGCTGTCGCGACGCTGGCAAGGCGCCAAGGCCTCCCATCACACATGGGTCGCTGTTCTTGATGCGTCTTGGGACCTTCCAGGATCTGTGGACAGCCTCACCGCGGCTGAGACTCCTGAGTTTGCCCCAGGCGGCGCATACAACGCCCACGTCCAACGCCGTCGCGCGCTCTGGGGACATCATGTCCAAGTCCCAGATGTCTCTGCATTTGGGAAACGAAGCACGTTCGACGCGTGGGCCCTGCTGCGGCTTACCGACAAGGTCAATCCGTTTGGCACGTCTCCGTTTTTCAAAGGGTACAAGGAAGAATCAGGATCGGGAGCCAGCGTGCGTCTCCGCCAACGGTGGGCACCCGTGCAACGCCCGACATGGAACCTTCAAGCTGAGTGGAACGCCATTGCGGCGATGGACCAAGGGGTTTTTGAACTGTGGGACAACCCCATGCTGGCCGACATGGGCTCCCAGATTTACGACTTGAGGGTCCAAGGCTGGCAAGCCCAATGGACACCATCATTGGCCATGAGTCACCAAAGTGGATGGCGCATGGAAGCCAGTGTCGGGGCGTCCTCAAGGAGAAGAACGGCACAAGGCACAGCGTCGGGCGCTTCGTACAGCGCTCCGTTCAATGCGGCGGAGTGGTTGCCAAGGGTCGGCTTGTCCAAAACGCTGGGCCCCAAACTTTCCGTTTTTTCACAAGCCTGCACTGGCTACAGCGACCCCACCAACTTCGAGACATTGCCTTATGAAGATGGCTCAGATGCGTCGACCACCCTCCTCTCTGAACGAGCCCGCTCGGTCGAAGTTGGCCTCCGCCACCCGATGTTTGAGTGTGTTTTTTACAACCAAGACGTGGAGAACCCCATTGTGGAACAAGTTGACAGCCTGGGCATCTCGACATTTGTCAATGCCGATGCACCGCTTCAGATGCAAGGCATCGAGACGCGGGCCCAATGGCAAGGAGCACATCACGCACTTTCATTGGCTGCGACATGGCAGCATCACCTGCTGAACGACCAGGGGTTGCCAGGATCTCCACCATGGATGGCCAACCTTCAGTGGCGTTGGCAACCAAGATGGGCCCAGAAATGGACGACGCACTCCTGGGTTCGCGGATTGGGTGAAACCCCTCTGGACAGCAAGAACAGCGTGAGCCATCCGGCTTACTTGACCGCAAACGTCGAGTTGCGCTGTCAAATGCATGCGCAAGGTCTAATTGTGACTCTGGGATGCCGAAACCTCACCAACGCCGCCTACTCAGGTTGGCATCAAGTGAATGCATTCGGAGGACGTTTTTACAACCCTGCCCCTTCAAGGACCTTCACCCTGGGCCTGACCTGGCGACACCAAAAGTGAGCTGCATCGCGTCAAAGCTCAATCACCACTTCGACGCGTCGGTTCGACGAACGTCCTTCCTCCGTGTTGTTGTCCGTCACGGGCATGGTGTCGCCCAGCCCCAGCACGTCCACCCTGGATGAGTCGACCCCTCTCGTGTTCAAAAACGACCTCACGGCCTCGGCCCTTTCCAAACTCAGCACCTGATTTTTGGCGGTACTTCCCACATTGTCTGTGTGCCCTTCCACCCTCACACGAACCTCTGGGTGGCCCAGCATCCATGATGCCAAGCGCTCACAACCTCCCTGGTAAGATGAACCCAACAGGGATTTGCCAGTCTCAAATTGAATGGCTTCCAACGTGAACACGAGCCCATCTTCAATGGGGGTCAACCGGATGTCCACGTTGTCGTTTGAGGCGCCAGCTCCAGTCTTGCCCTGGCTGTACGACTCCACCTTGAATACAAATCCCTGGGCCGAGACTTCAAAAGTGTAATCTCCCTCCTCAGGCAGGGGAATGGTAAAGCCTTGGTTCGACGTCGACTCCACGCGGGCCAGGCGCTCCCCAGTCCGGGTGTTCACTAGGACGACCTCAGCGTTCAAAGGCTGGCCTGAAACATCATCCAACACCATGCCAGACAAAACCGAAACCTCGATAGGCTGCACGTCCTCTTGCAAAGGAATTTGCCAGAGGTCCAAATTGTCTGAGCCCCGGGTGGTCGCGAAATATGCCAACCTCCCATCTGGACTGACCATCAAGCTGTTGTCCCTCCCGTGGCTGTTGATGCCTCGCCCGAGGTTCTTGGGCTCTCCCCACGTCCCATCCTTTTGCAGCCGAGAAACAAATACATCGAGCTGTCCAAATCCAGGGTGACCATCGCTGCTGAAATACAGCGTCTGACCGTCGGGATGCAAAAACGGACTTTCCTCCGTGAACGGGGTGTTGACCAACCCAGGAAGGGGCTCTGGTTGCGACCAGCCACCAGAGGCCATTCGACGGCACACCACCAAATCTGAGGGATTGTTTCTTCCTCTGGCGGACTTGGCGAAGACCAGCATCTGACCGTCCGCGCTGACGGAGGGTTGGCTTTCCCATCCCGCACTGTTGGGAGCCCCCAAATTTCTGCCCACGCCCCATTCTCCTTTGGACCGATTCCATGTCGTCTCGAACAAATCGCACGACCCTTTGCCACGTCGGCGCCCGTACCCATCTCGGGGACTCGCACATGCCGTGAAAATCATGGTCATGCCGTCACCTGTCCATGTGGGGGCGCCCTCGTTCTGTCTTGTATTCACCCCGCGCAAGAGCGTGGCAGAAGACCACTCTCCTGCGTCGTTCATCGACGATTGGTAGAAATCCTCGCCGCCCACAGCGTGTTCCAACCCTCGGCCTGCCCGAGTTAAAATCATATGCTGCCCATCCAAACTCAACGCACCATAGTATTCGTCGGCCCGGGTGTTGATGGCGCCTGGCATCCTTATCGACTCCAGGGATTCGCCATGCGCTGCCGTCGAAGTCGTGGAAAATTCAAGTCCGTCACGGACCCAGGCTTCGGTTCGGGCCATGCCCTCAGTCAACGACCCTATCCCCAGCTTGTCAAATTCCTCCAACACCTCCAATCCTGACTGGTACGCCCCACGCTCCCACTCGAACTGGGCCAATTGAACCCAGCCTTCAGGAAAACGACTCGGACCGAGGTCGAGCGCGCGCTTCATGGTTTCTCCAAACGCAGAGGAACCTTGGTCGCTCAAGATTTGGGCTTTCAGAAACCACGCATCCACAAAGCCTGGGGTTTTCTCTATGGCCCGGTTGACCCTTTCCAACGCCAATTCTGACGCCTGAAAACGGTACGCCTCCAAAGCGGCGGCGTAGGCTTTGCGCGCCGTCCTGCCAGGATCTTGCGGAGGCAGCAAATACACGGATTGCGACCATCCAACGCCTGAGAGAATCCAAAAGCACAACAACAGCGCCACGCTCAACCATTTCATGAGGTTAAATTCAGACAAAAGCCCCGACATCTGACGCGGCTTTGACAGAACTTCACCAGCGTGAACATCGCCTTGCTTTCCGACACCCATGGCCACATGGACGAGCGCATTCTCCAACATGTGGAAGGGTGCGAAGAAATTTGGCATGCCGGAGACATCGGCACCCTTCAGGTCACCGATGCGTTGAAGTCCGTGGCACCAGTGCGCGCAGTTTTTGGCAACATCGACGGCCAGTCCATACGGGCGGAGTGGCCGGAGCATGCGAAATTCACCGCCGGCGGAGCGCGGGTTTGGATGACACACATCGGAGGACGACCGCCCAAGTACGCCAAAGGAATCCTGTCCCAGCTCTCGCTTGTACGGCCCGACCTGTTCATATGTGGCCACAGCCACATCTTGTTGGTGAAGGCGGTGCCCAATTGGGGCGGATTGCACTTGAACCCAGGTGCGGCGGGCATTTCCGGCTTTCACAAAGTTCGGACCATGCTGAAATTCACCCTGTCCAAAGGCCATATCAGCGACATGCGCGTCATCGAATGGGAGCGGAAGCTGTGAATGGTTGGAAAGAATAGTGCCTTCAACCCAGACCAAAGTAAAGCCCCCCTGTGTATCTTTGGGAACAACTGGTGCCACACTGGCGTCAACGAAGCACAGTGCTTCTCCCCCTTTTGAATCACGTAAGAGATGTTTGACATCATCGAATTGAACGGCAAGAAAGTTGCCGAATTGCGACAAATCGCAGGTAAGCTGGGAATCACCCGGCTAGACAAGTTGAAAAAACAAGACTTGGTTTACAGCATTTTGGACGTCCAAGCGGCCCAGCCTGCGGGCAAGTCCGACAAGAAATCCGTCCCCAAAGGCCGTGCAAAATCGGCCAAGCCGAACGACGAAGGTGCGGAAACCTCCACATCCCCAAAAGAGGATAAGTCCACACGCAACCGGTCTCGGAAGCCTCGTGGGGAACAGGAAAAAGGGTCTGATGACAAAAAAGCCCGTTCCTCAGAATCCACTTCTTCCGACGCCCAAGAGAGCACAGAAGGAGGCAAGCGCGAAGAAGGTCGACGTCATGGCGAAAGCATGCGCGAACGCCGCGACCGTCGTCGGAAAGAATCCCAGGAAGGTGGCCAATCCGGTGAAGGCAAAGACAAA